>JAISQS010000537.1 GCA_031274045.1 Planctomycetaceae bacterium
CAACACAAAATAAAACCGGCTCGGCACAAAATCAACATTGAACGGCACAAATTTTTTTACGGGAAATTACCGGTGAAACGTAGTTCTGTTTTCGCTCCCCGTTGCAGGGCTATTGTTTCACCCCCCCGTATTTTTGCTAATTTATATTTTCGTTGCGCAATTCAATTCATAAACCAATTTATTCCTTTTATTACTATTATTCCTTTTTCCATCCTCCCCGAGAATTTTGTTTCTCAAAAAAACAAAATTCTGTAATCATTATTTTATATTCCGATGCTATAAAAATTTTTCGACACATCGTTCTCGATGTAAATTCTCTCCTGCAACATTGAATGTGTAAATAAAAAATGTTGCGCACGAAGTCACAATGTCACAAAGGAATTTATCCGCCTCTCGAATCAACCTTAAAATCGAACCTTCAATATTTTTTCAACGCGGAAATCGCTGAAGGACGGAAAGAGCGGAATTTTTAAAAATTCGTTTTCCGCGCTTTCCGTATTTCCGCGTTAAAAAATAAAAAAGAGTCAAATTTCAATCTATTATTTTTGAGATTGGGTATTCGACAATTCCGCAGGCGCTGGCGGCTTTTAGTTGTGGTATTAGGCATCGGACGGTTGATTCTTCGATTATGGTTGAGACGGCGAGCCAGTTTTCGTCTGACAGGTGTGATACGGTTGGGTTTTGCAATGCGGGCAAGAGTTTCAATACTTTGTCGAGGTTTGTTTTTGGTACGTTCATCATCAATCCGACTTTTCCTTCTGCAGCCATTGTTGCGTGTAGCATTAGAACGATGTTATCGATTTTTTGTTTTATCCAATTGTTTTTGTAGGATTCGTGGTTTGCGATGAATCGGGTGGTGCTTTGTATGACTTCAGCGACGATGCGTAATTTGTTTGCTTTGAGGGAGCTTCCGGTTTCGGTGACTTCGACGATTGCGTCTGCTAATTTTGGCGGTTTGACTTCTGTTGCGCCCCAACTGAATTCGACGTTTGCTTGTACGTTATGTTTTGCGAGAAACTGTGTTGTCAAGCCGACGGCTTCGGTTGCGATGCGTTTTCCTTGTAGGTCGTTGACGGACTGTATTGGCGAATCTTCCGGCACGCAAAGTACCCATTTAACGGGTCGGCGTGATACTTTTGAGAATCGCAATTCTGCCACTTCCAAAACATCCGCACCCGTCTCAACAACCCAATCATAACCCGTCAAACCGGCATCAAGTGTACCGCTGGCAACATAACGCGCCATCTCTTGAGCCCGAATAAGAAGACATTCAATCTCCTCATCATCGATAGTTGGGACGTAACTTCGCGGTTGAACGGATATGTTGTAACCGCTTTTTTTGAACAGTTCCAATGTAGCTTCTTGCAAGCTGCCAGCCGGAATTCCTAATTTCAATTTCATATTTTTAAATTCTATTTTCACAAAAAAGATTTCACTTAAAGATCAAAAAACGAAGCCGACAACTCCACAAACTTCACAACACAACCAAATCAAACATAAAGCTGCCGACAATTTGGCAAAACGAAATCCAACACACAAGCAACACAAAAAATTCGCCTCGACAATTTGAGCGGCGTATTGTAACGCAAAATTAAACTTTTCCTAGTAACAGAATTTTTTTTGCAGCCGGTTAAATTTTTTTCTGATAATACGAACCAAACAAAAATGAAAAAAAGATGTGTAGTATAATGAGGTATCTTGCCCGTACAAAATAAAACGTGTATATTCAAACGACCTTAAAAAATAGGGGAAAACCAAATGTCAAAAGAAATTCCAAAACAGGTTTATGAGATTTGTGATCGGATTGTGAGTTGTGTTGAGGCGGAGCAGATTATTCTGTTTGGTTCTTATGCTTATGGCACGCCGCGAGAAGATAGTGATTTTGATTTTTATGTTGTCTTGCCGGATGATTTTCCGTTGCGCCCTCTTGATGCCATGCTTACAATCCATCGGCACATTAACGATACAAATTTTGTTCCGGTCGATATCCTTGCCAATTACAAAAATCGTTATGAAGAGTTAAACACGTTGCCCACGTTAGAACGAAAAATTAAAAGAGAAGGAGTTGTTGTTTATGACCGTCACAGACCTAATTGAACAATGGTTTCAGAAAGCCAAAAGCGATTTGAATGCCGCAAAAACACTTGCCAAATTGAAACCGCCGGAGAAAGATATTGTTTGTTTTCACTGTCAACAGGCAGCGGAAAAGGCACTCAAAGCATACTTAATATTTCACGATGTTGAGCCGGAAAGAACTCACGACTTAGAAAAGCTGTGTAAGGATTGCGGACAATATGATGATTCGTTTTTCAAGTTTCTGGGGATTGGCAAAATCATGTCAAAGTATGCTGTTCAGCCTCGTTATCCTAGTTATTTTTTGAATATAACAGAAACGGAGACAGAGCAAGCTATCGAATACGCCCAATCCATTTATGATTTTTGTTGGGTAAAAATTTTTCCTGATAGCAGCGTTCAATAAAACAAAATTGAGGTGATATTATGTCAAAAGAAATTCCAA
>JAISQS010000587.1 GCA_031274045.1 Planctomycetaceae bacterium
AAATCACACCCCCCAAACCCCCGATAACCGGCTACTGCCTACTAAAGCCTTTTCTCACAAAAAACGAAATCATCAGGAATATTTATTTTGAATGTTGCAGTTTGGCTGATTCGCTAAAGATGACGCTTGACACCAACGCAATATGAGTTAGAATGGGGCGGTCTTCTGTTTGTGATTGACTAAAACTTTCAATATTACAAATTTTATCAAAAGGAAATATTTCAATGCTTACGATGTTTAATGCGTTCACCAATGAAATTGATGACCCGGATGTTGCCGTTGAAGAGATTACCTCGCAACTCAAAGATAAAAAATTACTCAAAAATACGATTGGTATTATTGGGTGTCATTTTGAATTTGTTGAAAACGGAACCATTAACGCTCTTTGCGACGCTCTTCCTTTTGAACTGATTGGTTGTGCGGTTCAGGGCAGTGCGGTCAACAGCAGCGGCGGAATGGAACAGTTGAGTCTTACCGTTTTGACCAGCGACGATCTCATTTTTACAAGCGCGATTTCCGAACCGATTTTTTCGGAAAATGCTGAAGATTCTATTGCAAAGGTTTATGCGGACGCTGAAAAATCCGGTATCAAACCTTCGCTTATTTTTGCGTTGGGACCGATTACAACGGATGTAAGCGGTGACCGGATGCTCAAAAAACTGGATCAATTAAGCGGCGGAATTCCTATTTTCGGTACGCTTTCCAATGATACCTCGTTGAAATACGAATCCAGTTACGTCTTCCTAAATAACGAACAACATCTTCGTAAAATGGTTTTGTTGTTTCTGCATGGTGACATCAACCCAAGATTCTATACCACCGCTATTGCCACCCGTAACATCCAGCAACAAAATGCCGTTGTTACCGAGTCAACCGGCTATTTGGTAACCAAAATCAATAATATTCCGTTGATGGAATATTTTAACAAAATCGGAGTTCAAACCAGCAGATTGGCTGCGGTGAGTATGCTTCCGTTTTTGGTTGACTTTGGCGACGGCACCCTTCCGGCTGCTTACAGCATGTACGCCATCTCAGAGGAAGGAGCCTACTGCGGCAGTGCCATTCCGGTCGGATCACTGATTACGTTTGCCGAAATTGATTACAGCAGCGTCATGGAAACTGCTGAAATCACATTACGGGCGGCTCTTGCCGATATTGAAAAAAACGGGGCAAACGGTATGATTGCTATTCCCTGTTTCACCCGTTCGCTCGTCATCATTCCCAACACGGAAGACGAAATCAAAAAATCATTGGAAATCGTTGGTGATAAAGTCCCTTTTACCCTGATTTACAGCGGCGGCGAATTGTGTCCGACCTATAACAAAGAACACGAAATCGTTAACAGATTCCATAATCTGACCTACACCGTCATGGTTTTTTGAACAACAAAACGAGTTTTTTATCAACATGTTTCCAGTGGCTTTCTGTTTTACACTTCCTGTTTCCCTTTTTCCGGCTTTTTATTTCTTATCCGCCTGATCTTTGATCTTATCCGCAATAATGACATCCGACAATTTGCAAGAACAGATTTTGGAACTTCAAAAAGAGAATACCAAACTCTCCCGTCAGATTGCGCGTTTGCAGGCGGAGTTTGAACGTAATAAAGCGGCGGCATCATCGGTTGCCAATATTACGGCAATGCAAAATCTTGAGAAACGGAAACAAGAACAATATATGCGGCTTCTTCTGGAAAACAGCCCCAATATTATTCTTTTGCTGGACAAGGCGGGTTGTATTGCTTATTGTACAAAAACGTTTCTGACTCAAGCGGGAATTGCCTATTTTGCAACCATTAACGGCAAACCTTTTCGCGACGTTTTCTATCCGTTTGCCGACAAAGCGTATGTGGATGATCTGGAGACGCAGTTGAATATGGTTGCGGAAACGCAGGGATCGTTGAAATTGGAGATATGTCTTAACATTGGCGGTAATGGAACCCGGCGTTACAATTTGCAATTTGTGTCAATGCTTCATTCGGAGCTTGGTTTTGAAGGCTCGATCATGATGTTGTACGACATTACTGATATCCGCCAGATGCAGGAAAAAGCGGAACAGGCGAAGAAAGAAGCAGAGCAGGCGAGTCTTGCGAAGAGTCATTTCCTTTCCAACATGTCGCATGAAATCCGTACGCCGATGAATGCCATTATCGGAATGACGGCGATTGCGATGGGGTCGGACGATGATGAAAAAAGAAAATATTGCCTTTCTAAAATTGAGGAAGCGTCCACTCATTTACTTGGCGTGATCAACGACATTCTGGACATGTCGAAGATTGAGGCGAATAAATTTGAGTTATCTTATGTGGATTGTCATTTGGAAAAGGTGTTGCAAAAGGTTACGAATATTATTAATTTTCGGGTGGAGGAGCGTGGTCAGGAGTTGACGGTTCGGGTGGATCAGCATTTGCCGGCAATCATTGAAACGGACGAGCAACGTCTTTCGCAGGTTCTGACGAATCTTCTTGCCAACGCGGTTAAGTTCACACCGGAGGGCGGTTCGATCCATTTGAATGCGGAACTGGTTGAGGAGCAAAGCGGCGGTTGTTGTACGATCAAGTTTGATGTGATTGATACGGGGATTGGTATTGCGCCGGAGTCACAGTCACGTCTTTTTAATTCCTTTGTTCAGGCGGACAGCAGCACATCGCGTAAGTTTGGCGGAACGGGGTTGGGGCTTGCGATCTCGAAAAGGATTGTTGAGATGATGGAGGGAAATATCAGTGTCCGATCCACACTCGGTCAAGGTTCCACATTTACTTTTACCATCAAAACGAAACGTAAAAGTGCGGAAAATACTATTTGTTTGCGTCCCGGACTTACGATTGACAATCTTCGTTTGATGGTGGTGGATGATTCACCCGAAATTCTGGAGTATTTTTCATTTCTTGCTGAAAAACTGAAAATTCATTGTGATCTTGTTACTTCGGGATTGGAAGCGTGTAAGATGATTAGCATGAAGGGGTCTTATGATATTTACTTTATTGATTGGAAAATGCCGGAGATGGACGGTATCGAGTTGACGCGGCAAATTAAGGCGCGTGGAACCGATCAATCGGTGGTGGTGATGATTTCGGCGATGGAATGGAACAATATTGAGCAGGAAGCGCGGGCGGCTGGGGTTGACCGGTTTTTGCAGAAACCGGTGTTTGCGTCGGCGATTGTCAACTGTTTGAATTATTATCTTGGTGTTAGAGAAAATGTGGATCAAAAGCGTGTCACCTACGAAGGCATTTTTGAAGGAAAACGTATTTTGTTGGCGGAGGACGTTAAGATCAACCGCGAAATTGTCAAGGCTCAACTGGCAATTACTCAGGTACAAATTGATTGTGCGGAAAATGGTTTGGAGACATTGGCGATGTTTATTGCGGCTCCTGACCAATACGACATGATTTTTATGGACATGCAGATGCCGGAGATGGACGGGGTGGATGCGACTCGTGCGATTCGTTCGTTGAACATACCGGAAGCCCAAACAGTTCCTATTGTTGCGATGACGGCGAATGTTTTTCGCGAGGATATTGAGGAATGCCTCAACGCAGGCATGAATGACCACATCGGCAAACCGCTCGACATTTCCATCGTCATGGAAAAAATGAAAAAATATATGAAATGAACTTAGACAAAACAACTCCGAAGTACCAAGTTCTCTAATTGTTCTTGCACGATTTGGGTGATTTTTCACATGAAGGTAAGGAAAGGTAAGGGGAAGAATATTTTTAATGTAATGTTTGCAAATATTATAAACAACAAATTACGCTCATTTAACAGATTTGTAATATATCAGTGAAAATTGGCAACGCGGTAGTAAAACAAACCTTATTTATACTTTTTACACTCTAAAATTCCCTTTCGCAATCACCATCGCCATAATATTGTTACCGATATTGATCCCGGACTAACTCGCGCTTTACCAATTCGCGATGTACGTCCAACTTCACTTACCTTAATAACTATACGACCCTTAATAACTATGCGACAAACTGAGTTGGCTACCTTACGCTGCGGCGAAATTTTTTTACGCCCCAACGGGGCAAAAAGCTCATAGCACAGGGCAACGCCCTGTGAAAATCACCCCCAATAACTCTCGCCCTGAAAGGGCAAAAGCCAAAAGGGGGCGGAAAAAACTTCGATTCACCAACACGCCAAAACCTCATTGCCTCCCAATTTTTCAAACAAAACAACCGTTAGCAAAGGGGGCTTGCCCCCTCGTTATACCACACATCTTTTTTTTGCGTTGATGATCGTAAGGTAGGCAACCGACCGCCGGGCTTTCTTGGTGAATAGCGTCGGCGTACTCGCCGACAACGGGGGCGGGACACGCATTGATATACTTTTTACACTTGAAATTTCCTCTTTTATAAATTCACAGTGAATATTTGTACAACCAATCCTGAGTCTTAATCGATTCGCAACAGGTAACCAATTTCCCCTCCCTTAATAACAA
>JAISQS010000602.1 GCA_031274045.1 Planctomycetaceae bacterium
GTTCGTGAGTCTATTTCGTAGGGCGTTGCCCTACGCTATGAGCTTGTTGCCCTTTCAGGGCGTTGATACTGCGAATAAAAAACACAATGTAACACCCCCACAAAATCCGAAATAATCAGGAAAGTTAAGCTGTCTTGACGCAGAAAGGTTGAGACATAAATTGTCACCGTAAAATGCAACATTCCGGTAATGTTTTAGATAGATGGGCAAATCGTGTCGTTTTTATTCGGCGGCTCGGTTGGGGTTTTTTGTTTGTTTGTTCGATTTTGATTCTGTTTTTTCTGGCGTATCAATATTGGTATTCGAACCGACCGGATGTTTTTGATCCGCCTTCTTATAGTGATCTTGATGTTAATTCGGGGGCGTATTGGTCTGCTCGTATTGAGCGTGATATTAGTTTTGTCAACGAGATGAATGTCCCTGCGTCAAGAAGAGCGTCTCGATTGCGTTTATTGGTTTCGCGCGCGATCAGTATTGCCGCAGAGTTGGATTCTTTTTATGATCGGAACAATGCTATTTTGAATATTGCGTTGACGTTGTCGAAGTACAATATTGATGCGAATCTTGAGCGTGTGCTTCGGACGATGGATGAATCTTATGAATCGTTTTCCGTGCGTGCAAGAGTGAATATTTCTATCGCTTTGATGCAGATTCGTCAAAAAAATCTGGTCGGGGCAATGAGTGCTTATTCCGAATATAAACGTCTGGTCAATGTTGCTGATTTGAAGCTGGACAATCAGTACAACGAAGAGTCGTTTATTGGCGCGGTGGCGGTTTTGTATCTTGCTCAAAATAATGTTGAGTTGGATGAGTTATTTCAGAGGCATGTTGAGTTTTCCCGCCGAATCGGAACGGATCAACGTATGCGCGCGTTCCGAATTATCGCGGTTGAGCAAGCCCGCGCCGGAAGTTATTTGGCAAATTCTCTCAATACGCTGAAGTTGGTGCGTGATCCTATTGAGTTGGCTCGCGCGATTCAATTGATCGTATCTTTTGTCGCGAGGCAACCTAAAATTGAGGCGAAGGAGCCGGTTCATCATATTCCCCGAAGCGATGGTCCTTGGGAACATATAAGGAGTACATTGGTTGTCAGAAATGCTATTGATAGTATTTTGCAAATAGTCACGGCTGAGTATCACGACACCGATCAACACGCGATAGTTCTGAAGCGGGTTGCGGGTTCGTTATTGATGTGTGATCCAGACGTGTACAAAATATTTCGCAGTGCAATCAGCGAAACTACAACCATAAACAAAGAAGTACGCGATGATGTCTTAAAGTTGCTCGACAATCCTGTGTCGGACAAAATCCGCGCCGAACTTAAAATGCCGCCGCGACCGAAAAGATCAAAAAACACAACAACCGGTGACGCATATATCGATCCGGCACAACACGATTGGATTTCCAGCGACGATGTTCTTGAAATACAAATCACAACTATTGACGCTGAAATATTGCAAAGTCTCGATGCCCGACAATTTGTCCGAATCCTCACCGTACAAGCCGGCGAACTCCTGCAATTCAACCGCATAAACGAAATGATTCAAATATTGCGAACCGCCTTCAACTCCGCAAAATTACAACCGGTGCCGCAAGAACAAATACGAGAATTGCTTGAAATCGCAACCTTGCAACTCGATGCCGGTGCCGTCGAAGAAGCCGCAAGAACCATAAAATTTATAAACACAAAATTCATGAGCGTAAAAACTCCAAATATCGAATCAAACGGACGAGGCATAAATCTGATCACGGCTGATTTGACTGATGATAATCTTGTGGCTTTGGTTTCTTTGTTGATTGTGGGACGTTTTTTTGATGATGCTGTCAAAGCGGCAACGTTTATCGAAACGCAGATGTTGAGAGATGAGATGTTGGTATCAATTGTCCGCGAGCTGCTTCGGATAGGCGAGCTTGACGCTGCCGAAAAAATTATCGAGACCATAACGAGCGACGAAACCAAAAACATCTATCAACACAGAATCGCTCTTGCCGGACTTGAAACGGCAAACGGCGGAATCATCAAAAAAATAAACGGCAACGAAACCGGCAAAACCGGCGAAACCAATGAAAATCAAGCATCGGGCATCAACTTCGATTTGACTTTTTTGCCGGAACGGAGTTTTGACGTAATCGGAATTGATCATCCGTCGAAATCAAAAAGCGATGGCGAACTCGCCCGTTCCGTGAGCCAGTTAATCCGCATCTGCCTCTTTGAGACAGCGGTATTGACCGCCTTGCAAGTAAACGATAATGCGTTGAAATCAAAATTACTCGCCCAAATCGGACGCGAATACGTCCTCATCACAACCTCATACTCAAACCGAACCAACCAACACCAAACAATACGCAAACGAGCATTGGAACACGCAATCAATATTTCTAAACTGATGCCGACTACATCAATGCCGGAAACAACACAACAGGTTTTATACGTTTTGTCGATAATCAATGCGACTTTGCCAAAAGCGAGAATTAGTAATTCATCGGTTGACATGATTGGTGAAGCGGCGAATAAAACATCTGACGTTGCGGGTTCTTCAAGTGAGATTAGCGGGATTATTGAATTGAGCCGGTTGCGTCAATTGTTTATGCGTTGTGTTGGGGATGTTGAACGTGCGGGCGGGTTGGTTGATGCCGGAGAGCGGGAAACGCAGCGTGATCCCGATTCTCTAAAAATTTTGCATGGGGAATTATTGTCGCAACTTTTCTTGACAAAAGTTAATCTCGTGAGAGCGGAAACGCAAGTGAATGTCAATAACCGCAAGGAGGATGTTGACGGCAAGAAGACGATTGAGCGTGAGATTGAGAACGATGTTAGTGTTGTTGATAAGGACAAAAGGCGGAATATTATTCCGATTCCCAATGATATTTTTGATCGTGAATTGCGCAAGTTGGCTGAGCGTGCGGAGGCGGTTTTGGGCAGTGAATCGGCGACATTTTCCAAAGGTCGCGGGCTGGCAAATGTAGCACAAGGTCTAATGTTGTGCGGACGATTTCAAGAAGCAGCGAAGGCGATTCACGCGGCTGAATCGGCGGCGAATGAGTTGAGTGAGCGGAGTCATGCGATTTCGGTTTTGGTGTTGTTGTTATCGATTTGTGATTTGTCGGGTGAGACGGAATCGTTTGAGCGGATAAAGACTCGTGCGGTTGATTTGGCGGTTTCATTTATTCCGCCGGATGTCAATGTGCTGAACATAAATATAATGTGGCGGACGCGTGATATTGAGTTGGATCGGATAACGCGGAAGTTGGTTGAGATGGGGATGATTGGGGAGGCGTTGGATACTGTTGCAAATATCAATGAGCCGTTGATACATGATCGGATTGTTCGTGCGGTTGCGTATATATATTTGAGCAAACAAGATTTCACCGCAGCCGAACAAGCGGCAAAAAAACTAAAATTGCAAGAATACCGCTTCGCAGCAACACGCGACACCACGTTTCTAAAAAATCTCATCAAAACACAAAAAACGAATTTAGACTCAAAACAATAATCCAAAATTCCATTTCACCAATCACAAAACACATATACGCGTTGGCAACATAATGTAGACACAGACCGCCGAGCGGTTACGTCGCCGGTGAATCATTATCGCTCGCTGACAATTGGAGCGAAAAACGTTACAAGTCAACGTAAGGTGGGTAACCGACCGCCGGGCGGTTACGTTGGCGTACTCGCCGACAGCGGGCACGCCAAAACGCATCGGTTTACCCCGCCCACCGTCTGCCGAAAGGCAGACAACCGCCGCGAAGCGGCGACGGACTGGAACGCGGGCGTCCCGCCCGCCTCTGTGCGTAATAGAACCAAACAAGTCGGAACTGAACTCCAAAACGGGTTGGCAAATGTTCCCCAACACGTCTTGACGCTCCTTCCAAACTCGTTTGGTTTCCTAATGCACAGAGGCGGGCGGGACGCCCGCGTTCCAGTCCGCGCCGCTTCGCGGCAATTGTCGGCTACGCCGGTGGGTGACGGTTTGGAATAATCAACACGATTCCCGCTACATCTCGTCGGGGGCAAGCCCCCGTCGCTAACGAATCGACACTGAAAACTAAAACTTCCGTTTGGTCTGATATTA
>JAISQS010000075.1 GCA_031274045.1 Planctomycetaceae bacterium
TAAGGTTATGTTTGTGGGGGATTCACGGGCTACTAAGGTTGTTTTTGTAAGAAAATCAGGTTGTAAATAAGGTTTGTTTTTTCTACAGCGTTGAAGTATTTCACTGATATATTACAAAACTTTTTTTATTATTTTGACACGAGTGTTTCTACTCCTTTTTTTGGATCGAATTTGGCGAAGCAGAATTCGTCGATTAGGTTGTGACCGAGCAGAGTTCTGTTTGCGGGTTGTGTCAAGGAGGCGTAGAGGAGGAATTGTTCTTTGCCGAGTTGGATGCGGAAACCTGCGGCTTTGTCGTGTTGTACTTTCTCAAGCTCCTCCCCAACCGTCAACTCACACCAACTAAAATCACGCTCAAGACGCGTCCGCTTAAAATCAAAAAATAACGGCGCAAACATCGCATTCGCCACACAATCTTGCCGCAAATGCAACCGATCCTGCTTCGCCTGCAAAAATGTCAACTCCGACATGACAAGCGGAATCACCCGAAAAAGCGGCTTAAACATCTGGTCATTTTTCGGAACAGGGCGGAAGAGGATATCGTTTTTTTGTGAGTTGTTATTTCGTTTTTTGTTTTGACCGCTGTTTGCGTAGCCGTGTGAGATGATGAATCGTTCGGACAAATTGTAGATTGATTCGTATGCCAAGTTCGGCGTGTTGTTGTAATGTTCTTTTTGGTCTTGGTTTTTTGGGTTATTTAATGATGCGTGCAAAATCGCGTCTCCGGTAATAAATATTTTGTCAACTTCATCAAGCAAAAAATACCTGCGCAACATAAAATCCATTTCAAGTTGAATCTCAATTATCGTCAACTCGTATCCGTCTTCTTTTTGCGAGTAAGATTCGTTCCATTCGCTGACGTTTTGCAACAAGTCGCCGTTATGCCACAATAACGCTTGCCACGTACCGGACAAAACTTCCTTTTTGCCAACAAATAAACCAAACTGCATCACCGCCGTCGCACCAGAACAACTAGCCGAACCCAACAAATCATAACCAACAGAAACAAAACTCATATTATATAGTAGAAAATTTTATCCCAATTCAAAAACACCAAAAACATAAACCAACAAAAAAACAACAATAATTCGTAGGACAACACCCCTGTTATACCACACAAGTCATAAACGTATTCACGCCCCATTTCGTCGGTAGCAAGCTACCGTCGATAACGAACGGAAACAAACGGATTATTTCGTTGTTTTTGTTTATACTTTTTGTACTTGATAATTCCTTTTTTTTATGTCATCGTGCAAATTTGTATAACCAATATTGAGTCTCAACCAATCCGTAACTGGTTACCTATTCCATCTCCATTAGTAACACAAAATTCCCCCCAATCCGCGCCCTTATCCCCTTATTAAAACATTGTGAATAAGGGGATAAGGGTGTATGATCGTGGTAGCTTCGTTGTTATTAAGGGTGGGGAAATTGGTACCTGTTGCGTGTCGGCTGTGACTCAATATCCGTAGCTCAAATCGGTAATAAAATCATATTTATTACGATTGCGAAAGGGAATTTTCAAGTGTAAAAAGTATAGCTTCAGAATTTTACCCAAAATATAACCCAATTTTTCGTCCAGCCGTTTAACGTCTTTTTATTTTTAACGCGAAATAAACGAAAATACGAGATATACAAAATTCATTCTTACAATATTTTTTTCAACGAGTAAGTCGCGGAAGGACGGAAAGAGCTGAAATTTTTTAAAATTCGTTTTCCGCCTATTCCGCGTTTTCCGTCTTTCCGCGTTAAAAAATAAAAACTTTGCGTCCTTAGAGCCTATGTGCGCAACAAAAAAATATATTGCGCACAGAGGCGCGGAGAACGCAGAGGATTTTTTTATTGTGAGAACTATTTTTAGTTTTTTTTCAACACGGAAGTCGCGGAAGGACGGAAAGAGCGGAAATTTTTTAAAATTCGTTTTCCGTCTTTCCGCGTTAAAAAATAAAAACTTTGCGTCCTCCGCTCGCAACAAAAAAATAAATATCGAAAGAAAAAAACAGTATAAACCTATAATTTTATCTTATGAAACGTAGCGCATTTACATTTATTGAGTTTGTTTGTGTGGTAGTTGTTCTTTTGTTTGTTTCGGGGATATTTTTTCCTTTTCTTTGTGCTTCGCGCGAGCGGTCTCGGCGTATGGCTTGCGAGGCAAAATTGAAGACACTCGGAGAAGCTATCAAACAATACGAATCAGTAAATCAAAAATTACCTTGCCATAAACATGGACCAAAAAGTGCGAATCGTATTTCTGCTTTTACCGACTTGTTGCCGCACCTGAACTACGAAAATATTTACAAAGAAATCAATGACTCAAATTGGCAAGTCCCTTGGCGAAAAGAGAAAACCGACGCGAACGGTAAACCAATTCTCGACACAAACCAAAAACAAATTCCAAGTCCGTATTGCAATCATATTCAGGAATTTCTTTGTCCGTCCGATCAGATTGGAGTTGCAAAGCCGCCGTTTATGTTTGGTCTTAACAATTACGTTTTTTCGCACGGCGATTGGGTTGTCGGCACGCGTGAGAAGTTTAGTCGCGGTGTTTTTGTGCCGGATAATTGGCGTAAGTTTGACGATGTTATCGATGGTTTGTCCAGTACACTTTGCATGAGCGAGCGGGTTATTGCATCCGAAATCGGCAGGCAAATAAAAAATCAAAACGCCCCCAAATCCGCCATCAAAGAAACCCCAAATCAAATCAACATCAGAGGAGGAGTTCGGCTCGATATGAAAGAACCTGTCAGCGAAAATACATCAAAACAAAATTTTCAACTTTGTTTCGACACCGCCAAAGACGGACAATTCATTGACGACAACAGCACCCTAAAAATTAATACAACCTGGACTGGCACACGTTGGGCAGACGGTCAACACTTCTTCACAACCACAAACACAATCATACCGCCAAACGGACCGAGTTGCGCCGCAACATCAAACGACGAATCTCCACTACTCGCACCACCAACAAGCTACCACACAAACGGCGTAAACGCACTATTTCTCGACGGTCAAGTTAAATTCATCTCCAATAATATCGACTACGGCAAAAACTACACAAATAAACAATGCACCAAAGAAGGAATATCACCCTTCGGTGTCTGGGGCTCACTAGGAAACATCGCAGACTCAAAAATTATACAAAACTAAAAAAAGGTGCGAACAAAGACTGCGTAAAATTTTGTTGCGCACAAAGACACCGTTTTTTTAAGAAAATACGAAACAATCAAAATATACGAAATAAACGAAATTTGTTATCTTCGTTTATTTCGTACTATACTTCCGGCGGTCATAAAAATGACGTTAGGCAGGTGAGGCGTTAGGCGGAAAGGCATTAGGCAGCGAACCTAACGCCTCACTGCCTAATGCCTCAAGCCTTACCGCTATACGGGGTAAAAACATACATTTATGACCGCCGAAAGCCTAACAGTAGAAAAATCATGAAAAAAATTTTTACGAATTGGAATAGTCGTCAGTTGTTCAACGTCGTCGTTTTGTTCTATATGACGGCGGTATTTTTCGGAACGTTTTTTGTATCTGTTCAAAAAGTGTCGGCACAAGACGTGTTGTTTGTGTCGCCGAATGGGAACGATGGCAATGACGGATTGTCCGAACAAAAATCTGTTGCAACTATCGCGAAAGGTCTTGAAATTGCCCGTGCAAAAAAGATGAAACGTATTGCAATTCAAGGGCGAAACCGAATCGAACAACCGATCATTTTATCTCCTGACGATTCGGGGATGCGGTTTTTCGGAAACGGAATCATTGACGGCAGCCGTGTTATTACGGATTGGAAACCGTACAAAAACGGAATTTGGCAAGCGGAAATTCCTGAAACAAAATCAGGCGAATGGTCGTTTCGCCAAATCTACATCAACGGTCAACTTCGTCATCGTGCAAAAACTCCCAATGAAGGATTTTACCGTGTTGCGGGCTGCCCGGAAGGAACGCCAAAAACAGTTAATTATCATACCGATTGCCGGTCTTTTGAATTTAAGTCAGGCGATATTGATCCCAATTGGAAAAATCTGAACGAAATTAATGTTGTTGTCTATTATTTCTGGAGCGATAATCATCTTCCAATCGAATCGGTTGATGCCGAGAAAAAGATTGTTCGCTTCAAGCATAAAGGCGGCAAAACATTCACCGACGATTTTTCAGAAGAAGGTGCAAGATATTTCGTTGAAAATTTGTTTGAAGCACTCGATCAACCCGGCGAATGGTATCTCAATAAAACCGAAGGAATTTTGTACTATATGCCGTTTGAGAATGAAGATTTGACCAAAACCGAAGTTGTCGCTCCCTACGCGAAGGGATTACTTCAACTAAACGGCGACCCGCTCAAAGGACAATTTGTAAAAAATATTCAATTTGAAAATATCACGTTCCAATATTGTAACTTTGAATTGCCAGCCGGAAATGCCAATGATCAACAAGGTTCATCATCGGTTGTTGCAGCGATCAATTTGACCGGTGCGCAAAATAATCAGTTCTCGCAATGTACTTTTTCCAATTTCGGTACGTATGGTCTCGAATTGAAATCCGGTTGTTCGGAAAATTCTGTTACGGATTGCCGGTTTGAAAATCTTGCCGCCGGTGCGATTCGAATCAACGGAGGCAACGCCGGTTCCAATCCCTTAACGCACACAAAAAATAATCGGATTATCGGCAACGAAATTGCACATTACGGCAAAGTTTATCCGTCAGCAGTTGGCATTATTTCGCAACATTCTTACGGTAACGTTATCGCGCAAAATCATATTCATCACGGTTATTATACCGGCGTTTCTATTGGTTGGGTTTGGGGTTACGGGCGAAGCATTTCAAGAGACAATCTTGTTGAGTCAAATCATATTCATCACATCGGTCAAGGGTTATTGTCCGATATGGGTGGAATTTATACGCTCGGTGTTTCTTACGGAACGATTATACGGAACAATTTGATTCACGATATTGATGCCAATAAATACGGCGGTTGGGGAATTTACAATGACGAAGGCTCAACCGGAATTCTTGTCGAAAAAAATATTGTTTATAACACAAAATTTGCCGGATATGATATGCATTACGGTAAAGAAATTGTTATTCGAAACAATATTTTCGCGCTTGGTAAAATTGATCAAATCAACCGTACACGCGGCGAAAATCATACCAGCCTGTTTTTTGAAAACAATATCGTCTATTGGAAAGATGGGACTCTTTTCAGTCACGATTGGAACGACAAAGAATATCGTTACTCGGTACATCCGAATCAAAAAGAAGGCGAAAAGCGTACACGGAATTTTGAATCAAATTGGAATATTTTTTATAACCCAAATCAAAAAACGGAAGAGATCAAATTTGGTAACGGTTCTTTTGAAGCTTGGCAAAAACGCGGTTACGATCAAAACTCAATCATTGCCGATCCGTTGTTTGTTGATCCTGATCATTTCAACTTCCAACTTAAACCCGAATCACCGGCATTGAAACGCGGTTTTGAACAAATTGATCTGAAATCAATAAAAGGTCTTCCCTGAAAAATCGTAATATATCAACGAAATATCCGTCTTTAACTCAACCTTATTTTTACCTGATTTTTCCTAAACAAAACAACCTTAGTAGCCATTCATAATTCACAGTTCATAATTCATAATTCACATTTGTAATATCATGTTTTGCAAGCCGTAGGCTTGCATCGCTCGGTAGAAAATGATGTTCTCACTTCTTGTAATTATGAATTATGAATTCGGAATTCGGAATTCGGAATTAAAGATATTGCTCCGAATTCCGCATTCCGCAAATGCCACTATTGGGCAAGTCACGGGGTTGCATTCCTACGGAATGCGAAGACTCGGCTGGGGCTTCCTTTTCTACCGAGCGATACATTCCTAACGGAATGTAACAACGCAAAAACATAGAACGGATTGGAAATAATAAGGTAATAAGGTTATGTCTGTGGGTGATTCACGGGCTACTAAGGTTGTTTTTGTAAGAAAATCAGGTTGTAAATAAGGTTTGTTTTTTCTA
>JAISQS010000023.1 GCA_031274045.1 Planctomycetaceae bacterium
GTGTTCGTGAATCTCTTTCGTAGGGCGTTGCCCTACGCTATGATATTTGACCCTTTCAGGGTCGGACAAATCGGAGATTTACTTTTAATGTACCCCACACAAAATCCGAAATAATCAGACATTTTAAAATCATTTTCGCGAATTTAGTTTTTTAGTGTGTTTCGCGTTGAAAAAGTATTTTCGTTGTGTTTTGTTGATTTTGGTTGTTTCGTATTCTCAAAAAGACGTATTATCTATGATTCGGTTTTTAGCATTTTGCGAATGACTGTCTGCATTATGCCGCCGTTTAGGTAATACTTTAACTCAATCGGCGTATCTATACGTAACTTGACCTGAAATTGTATTTCGCTGATCATGTTTGGTTGTACCTCGCGCTCTGCTGTTACCAATATCATACTGCCCGGCTCGCTGTCTTTGTCTATTTCTGGAATCGTAAACTCTTCGCAACCAGTCAAGCCTAATTTTTGCCAAGTTACATTGGGCGGAAACTCCAACGGCAATATTCCCATCCCAATAAGATTCCCCCTATGAATCCGCTCAAAACCTGCCGCAATCACTCCACGAACCCCAAGCAACGCCGTCCCCTTCGCAGCCCAATCTCGACTACTCCCCGTACCATACTCACCGCCCGCCAAAATAATCAACGGCACACCTTGCGACTTATAACGCATTGCCGCGTCGTAAATCGACATCACCTCACCGTCAGGAAAAAATTTCGTGACACCGCCCTCCAACCCCTCAACCAACATATTTTGTAATCGAATATTTGCAAACGTACCGCGAACCATTACTTTGTCATTGCCTCGCCTTGATCCGTAACTGTTAAACTCACTAACACCGACACCGCTCTCACTCAAAAAAGAACCCGCCGGTGAATCAACCTTAATCGAACCCGCCGGTGAAATATGATCCGTTGTCACCGAATCACCAAGCAAAACCAACACCCGCGCTCGGAATATCTCCGAAACATAATCCGGTTGCGTCATACGCATGTCAAAAAGAAACGGAGGCTCCTGAATATACGTCGAATTTGTATCCCACCTAAATAAATTCAAACGCCGCTTATTATTTGATGCATTACTTGATGTATTACTTGATGTATTACTTGAAACATTTCTTGATACATCACCCAAAACAGCCGCGCTGGTAACAGCAGAATTTGACAAATTAGATTCTTGCAAATTTTTATTTTTGACAACATCCGAATTGCCCGCGTCACTCAAACCAACCACACCCGCCGAAACACCATTCCAACTCGCATTCGCCAACTCTATCGCATCACAAATTTTCGCCGCTGCATCATTGTTCACTCTTGCACTCGCCTTGATATTCGAGTCACAAAAAACATTTTCGTAACAATAATTGTACATTGTCGGCGAAATTGATTTCTCAACGAACTCCGCAACCTCACCATCATCAGGAAAAATATCACGCAAAAAAACCGGCTCACCATTTGTCCCACACCCAATCGGCTCCCGCTCAAAATCAATCAAAACATTCCCCGCCAGCGCGTATGCAACAACCATTGGAGGCGACGCAAGATAATTCGCTTTGACCGCCGGATTTATTCTCCCTTCAAAATTTCTGTTGCCGCTCAACACCGCCGCCGCAACAATACCATTCTCAAAAATCACACGCTCAACCTCCGGCAATATCGAACCACTATTGCCAATACAACTCATACACCCATAACCAACAACATGAAATCCCAACTCCTCCAACGCCCCATACAACCCCGACTTGATAAGATAATCCGTCACCACTCGCGAACCCGGCGCAAGACTCGTCTTGACAAATTTACTCACCGTCAAACCACGCTCAACAGCGTTGCGGGCAAGAAGCCCCGCCGCCATCATCAACTGCGGATTGCTCGTATTCGTACAGCTCGTAATCGACGCAATCACAACCGAACCATGTCTGATCTCACCAGCCTCCGTCTTGACGCTTTTTTGTAACGATAATTCATCCAGACCAAATCCGCGATCCTTGATCGCAGCGGACAAAGAACGTTGGAATTTTGACTTCATGTTGCTAACCGCAACGCGATCCTGCGGTCGCTTCGGACCCGCCAACGACGGATCAACATCAGATAAATCCAACGACAACGTACTCGTGTAATTTAACTCCTGCCGCGAATCTTCACGGTAAAGTAATTGCTCTTTGCAATACTTCTCAACAACCGAAATCTGCTCCTCACTCCTGCCAGTCTGCCTCAAATAATCCAACGTCAACTCATCAACAGGAAAGAATCCCATCGTCGCACCATACTCAGGCGCCATGTTCGCAATAAGAGCGCGATCCGTAACAGGCATCGTTGACACACCACTGCCGTAATACTCAATAAATTTACCAACCACACCATTACGCCGCAAAAATTCAGTTATCGTCAAAACAAGATCAGTCGCAGTCACTCCACGCCTCAATTTGCCCGTTAATTCAAAACCGATAACTTGCGGCGACAACATGTAATAAGGTTGACCGAGCATCACCGCCTCCGCCTCAATCCCGCCAACTCCCCAACCAACAACGCCAAGACAATTCACCATCACCGTATGAGAATCCGTACCAAGAACAGAATCAGGATAAAGCAACCCAACAACATGATCTCCATTAACATCATCATTAACATCACCACAACAAACTTCGGATTTTTTGTTACAAAAAGTTGCCGATGATTCTTGCGGCGCGTTTTTTTTGTACGGCTTCAAATGCACGACATCCGCAAGAAACTCAATATTAACTTGATGAATAATCCCGACAGACGGCGGCACAACACGGAAATTATTGAGAGAATTTTGCGCCCAATTCAAAAGCGAATAACGCTCCTTGTTACGTTCAAATTCGAGAGCAATATTCTTTGCCAAAGCATCACGCGAACCATAAAAATCAGTCTGCACAGAATGATCAATGACAAGATCAACCGGTATCAACGGATTGATCAAATTCGGGTTGCCGCCGAGTCGATACATTGCCGAACGCATTGCCGCCAAGTCGACAACCGCCGGTACACCCGTAAAATCCTGTAACAAAACCCGCGCCGGCATAAACGGAATTTCAAATGGTACATTGGCATCGTGCCTCCACGCTGCGAGCTTTGAGACATCTTGCTCCGTTATCAACTCGCCATCACAATTCCGCAACACCGATTCCAACAACAACCGAATCGAATACGGCAACTTCTCCAAACCATCGCCAAATTTGCGCAACGAATAATAATGATAACTTTTTCCATTTACCGTTAATGTTTTCAACATGTTTATATTTGAGTTTTTATATGGTTTGATTTTGTGATTAGAATAATTGTAATATATCAGCGAAATATCCGGCTTTAACTCAACCTTATTTTTACCTGATTTTTCCTAAACAAAACAACCTTAGTAGCCCGTGAATTCCCCACAAACATAACCTTATTACCTTATTATTTCCAATCCGTTTTATGTTTTCGCGTTATTATATTCCGATAGGAATGTATCGCTCGGTAGAAAATGAAGTCCCAGCCGAGTCTTCGCATTCCGTAGGAATGCAACCCTGTGACTTGCCCAATGGTAGCATTCCTACGGAATGCTCGTGTGTGGGAACACCATTTTCTACCGAGCGATGCAAACCTACGGCTTGCAAAACTATGATATTACACGGCTACTAAGGTTGTTTTTGTAAGAAAATAAGGTCGTAAATAAGGTTTGTTTTTTCGTAATACATCAGTGAAATATCTGCATTAAATCAACCTGATTACAATAAAATTCCCAACGCCCCAACGGGGCAATATAATCCAGCCCACCGCAACGCGGTGGGAATCGTGAATTTTTA
>JAISQS010000060.1 GCA_031274045.1 Planctomycetaceae bacterium
TCTTATGCGGTATGGAGGATCGTTTGCGGCGTATTAGTGAAATGAGTATCGCCGCGATCAGTCCGGCGGCAATACCGGAATTTATTGCAGCGTAAAACGGCGTTAGAAAAATGTGGATAACCTGACACAGAATAATTATCACCACAAATTGCCAAATACGTACAGAAGAGAATTTGTACGATAATATAACGACCAACAAAAACGCCGTGAGATAATAACACTTTATCAAATTGCTATCAATCAGAAAATGTTTTGATAAATTTCCTTGTGTGATTTCGCACGCCGACCAATCAGGCGAAATATTTCCATGCCGGAATGAGTGGTTTACATTTGACCAGATTGGTTTGTCTGTTTTTCGCGTTGTTGTTTGAATCCATTTCGACGCGGGTAATAACTGCGGCTTGCCGATAGTAATTCCCGTCAACGATTCATACGTGTTGCCTGATTGCTTGTCATCTGTTGCGTCTGTATTAGGCAAGATAAATTCCTTGAATTTACCGTCATCCGTAATCCATAGAAGATTGTCAATTTGCTCTCCGCCAAAATGTCCATGCACGCCCGCCATCACAAATGACGTTAAATAAAACGTATAAATTTCACCATCCTCCGGCGTTTGATTTATCGTTGCAAAAATTACCAGCGAATTATAATCGTGTATATTTGTGTTGCCGTCCGATGCGGCAATTCGCGAATCTGGCATAATCGCCATCTGCCCAAGTCCAGCCATATCAACATAAAACCGCACATCACCCGCCTCATAAAATTTGTTGCCCAAACCCGCGCGTATTTTTTGTAACAAAAAATCACCCAACCGCTTCTCGTCTCCCAACAACTCCCGCCACGTCAACTCCGCATTATTAGCAACCTCCTGCAATACGTATTCATTGAATTCGCGCAAAATTATTGCCGCCTTCGCATCGTTTTTTTTGTAGCCCAAAAATTGCGAAATACCATTCGAAATATTTTTGCCGAAAATTGACGCGGTGCTGAGCGATGTTGATGAATCAACAACCTCATAATCAGGATGAAACCACGCGACAAAATTTGAGCTAAGAATTGGAATATCTGTTTCGGGATAATCCGGTCTGATTTGTGAAGTTGTTTTTGAGTTGTTATTTTTGTACGAATATTCAACCGACACCGTGACAAACCGCTCCGACGGCGGAATCGCAACCGTCAGCCCGCGCAAGTGCATCGGTCGCCACGTCGTCTGCTTATTGTTGAGCCAAACAACATCGACATTATTTGTGCTGACTTCTTGCGGAAGAATTATATGCAGCGATTCCTTGCCGCGACTCTCTATCAAAAAATTCACGCAATTTTTAATCACGCCGTCCTTGCCGTATTGTGTATCGAGTTGCCTAAGCCAAATCCAAGCGTCAGGCGGAACCGCATTAGCATCGATCCGATCCAACCGTAACTCAACATTATCCAAACGACGCAACACAACAAGAGGATCATAACGAAACGCCGCGCGAATATTACCATCCGAACGATTCGCCAAAACATCAAACGGAATCGAACGCAATCCATTCGCAGAAATCGAATACGGAAAATTACCAGCCGACTCAAGATAAATCTCACCGCTTTGCAGACGCGACGCGGGAAACGACACAAACGGAAAAATTATCTCATCCGAAACTTCAAAAGATTTACTCGCCGTCACCTCAAACGGAACATTTTGCAAAGGAGAAAGACGAATCTCCCAAAGCTCCCCGTCCTTAAAATTAGCCGCAATATTACGATTTCCAATCACTCCCAACAACTCACCAAACTCACTCTCACCAACAATCCGCGCAGAAGGAATTTGTGCCAAATCCGATTTAATTTCCCAAGTCCATGAATCTTTGTTTGGTCTTGATTGATTATTTTGTTTGATTTTTTGTTGCGCAAATTGCGGTGTGTTTTCTTGTTGATTTTGTTTGGGATTTTTTGTGTTGTTTGTATCTGTGAAGTGAATATACAGCCGCTCAACAGCCGATTCACGCGGCTTGATTTTGAACTTATACGATGCGTTAAAATTATTTTTGCCGATATTCATTTTGCCAATTATTTCCGCACTGTAATCAGATCGCAAACGCCCGGCGCGAAACGCGATCTCATGCGTCCTGACATCAAGCGGGAACAATACGCCCTCCGGTTGCTCTGTAATTAACGATTGCAAAACGGCATCACTGTAATCATGCAGCTCAAATAACGCTGAATTTTGCAAACGGTATTGTAAACGTGTTGATGATTCGATTTGGATTGCGATGAAGTTTGACATTCTTTTTTGCAGCGGTAACAAAATCGGCGAAAATTCTGATAACCGAAACTCACGGCGCGAATCAGTATGAAACCGCCCGACAACCTGCAAACGCAAAACATCACCAAGCGGAAGAGACCGCTTCAACTTAACCGAAAGAAACGAATCGATCTTTCCATTCAACGTATCTTGGGTCAAATCATTTTGTTCATTTGCCGGAATAATATCCCACGCAAGAATATCATCACCGGCAATCCCTTTGACCGAATGAATTGCCCAATGTTGCGAGATTGGAAAGGTGAGCGAAAACTTTTTTCCCGCAGTCGTTCTCACGGCGAGATTCATTGTTCCGCTGATTGTGTCGTCGTTCAGATGAATTTGCGTCAAGCTGTCAGTGATGATTTGCGATTCTTCTTGGTAAACGTTTATTGCGACTTGTGCGGCATCGTTGAAATATTGCAGCTCAAAAGCGTCGTGCGGCGAACGTTCCATGTCCGCAGTCGGACGCACTTGCACGCTATCGGTGAATGTTAAATTACGCGCCATCATCGGACGTTGCACAATAATCGTACATCTTGTTTCTTTCCAAAAAAGATTATTTGAGACAGCCCGTACTCGCGGAAGCCGCCAAACATTATCGTTACGATAATGTTCGTTTTTGCCCTGTTTTACAGCGTCAGACGCGGCATACTTCTTGAGATATTCTTTAACATCCGCTTCGGCGTTGCTGCTTCCGATCTTAACCGGCGACAGCGCGGCTACACTTATTTCATGCCGATGCGCCGCCTCCGTGTGAGATAAATCAACATTCAAAATCATCTTGCCGTCACGTTCAAATTGCTCAATCAACGGCGAATGAATCACCGTACCGCCCGCACGAACAACAACAGGCACAAGCGGCAAATCAAACTCAAACGTTAATTTGTCTATCGGCGAATCAGTTTGATCGAAAGAGAATGTTGTTGTTACGTCGGCACCGAGCGGCGAGATGTTGTATAGAATTGCTTGTTTGAAACCGACGGCGGTTTTTTGCGGCTGTTGCTCTTTGGCACTTGAAATCGTAATCGATAACTTTGTATCCGTACCAGACAAAATACGCCAACTCCGAAACCGCTTCTCCTTGCCCGACACCGCACCCTCAACCACAAGCCCAGTCGAACTCGTCAAAACACGATCAATCGGCAACTCAAGATTAACCTCAACACCAACCGAACACGGAAATATAAAATCAAATTGCAACTCACCACGCGACGCATCCTGCCGCCCACGCAACGACCACTCAAAATCAATCTGCTGCAATAAACGCAAATTTGAGTCCGCAACATTCGCAACTTTCGCCGCAGTATTCGATGCCGCATTCGCCGCCGCGTTCGCCGCAGTATTCGATGCCGCGTTTATTGAAGTATTCGTTGCAATGTTCGCAGTATTCGCCGGTGCGTTTGCAATATTCGCTGTATTCATCTGCCCCGCTGACATTGCCGGAAGCACCAACAATACCGCACCATCATTCGAATAAACAAGCCGCGCATCAGACTTAATCGCAACATCAGATTGCAACGGCAACGTTGTACCGTCAGCTTTTTTTATAGGAATAAGTTTTATCCATTGTCCCCACGGTTCAAGCGGAATCTTCAATTCGGGCAAATTTATTTTGTCCGCAATATCTGTTCGTTGTCCGCTCGTCAAAGAACGATTTTCGGCGGCAGATTGCGGAGAGGATTTGTCAAGATTTGCCGCCGTTGCAGCGTTATTTGGCAAATGCACAGCGTTATTCGGCAAATGCACGGCGTTATTTGGCAAAGGCGCAATATCATTTAGCAAAAGATCATTTCGCGCAACTTCAAAAGAACCGCGTCCGTCAACAATTTGATTTCCGTCAACACGTCCGTTTAGAACGATGCGAGTGAAGTTGCATTTTTTTTCGGTATTGGGGATTTTGTTTTGTGCGGTTAGGGCAAGGACGCGTTGTTCAAATAAATCGCGCCGCATCGGGACATACCGACCATCGCCAAAAGGCCAGCTACTAATCCGATCATAAGGCGCAAACCAACGCCGATAACGCAAAACCTCACCACCAACCTCACCACGCCCATCAACATCACCCTGCCCAACAACAAATTCAACATCAAAGCAAAAAATAATAAAAAATATAACCACAAAAAAAAATTTTCTATTCACAACTTCTCCCTAAAAAAATTTGTTGTACCACACAAGTCATAAACGCATTCGCAAGACGTTAGCGACGGGGGCTTGCCCCCGACGAAATGGGGCGGTTTATGCGTTGATGATCGTAAGGTGGGCAACCGACTGCCGGGCGGTTGCGTCGGCGCAAGCCGACAACTGGATCGCCAACACGCACCGGACTTTCTATCGCCCAAAACGTAGGGCGTTTTGGTTTTACCGATGCGTTTTCCGCCCCCACTGTTTTCGGCTTGCTCCGCTCGCCGAAAACGTAACCGCCCAGCGGTCGGTTACCCACCTTACGTTTGTCAAACTGTTTTGGCGTTCAGTTCAAACTTGTTTGGTTCTATTACGCACAGAGGCGGGCGGGACGCCCGCGTTCCAGTCCCTTTCCGCTACGCGGAAAATTTTTTCCTTGCCGCGAAGCGGCGAACATGTGGTATAACGAGGGCTTGCCCACTTCGCTAAAGACTGAAAACTCACTAATGCCAAGTTCTCTAATTTCCATTGCGTAATTATTATTCGTGGGAAGAATTCACCGGAAGTTAATGGAAGAATATTTCAATTTTCCATTAACTTCCATTATCTTCATGGGAATCATCTCCGCAAATTTCTTTTGCGAAATTTATCATGCTTTTGAAGATGTTTCGTTCTAATGCGGAGTGTTCGACGATTCGTCCGTTTGTTGCTTCGGCGACGGACTGTGCTGGTGTGCGGTTGAATTCGGGTTGTACGAAGATGACTATTTGTTTATTTGTTTTATTTTTGATTTCGGCGGCTTTATTTATGATTGCGACTAATTCTTTTGGTTTTGGAGTTTTTCCGCCGATTTCGATTGCTTGTTGGTGCAAATTGAATTCATCGCAAAAGTATCCGTATGTTGGGTGGAACACAAAAATTGTCTGACCTTTGAGTGGTTTTAGTATTTTATTTAGTTCTGTTTTTACGGATTCCGCTTCTTTGACGAATGCCTCAAAGTTTTTCTTGTACTCGCTCTCGTGTAACGGATCAATCTTGACAAGCTCGCGCAACACCGACTCCGCCTCAACCAACAACAACCGCACACTAAACCAAATATGAGGATCACTCAAGCAATCAATATCGTTCGGATGATTTGTCAGACTTTGGGTTGTTTGTTCTGTGGTTGTGTTATTTTTGTCAAATTCGTGTTCGTGTTGTTTGTGGTGGTGAAATTCAATTTTTCTCAAATTGATGCCGTGTCTCAAATCTATGATTTCTAAATTTGGCGCGATTGATTTTAGTTTTGGGATGATTATGTTTTCGAATGGGATTCCTGTACGGAAAAATAATTTTGCTTGCGTCAAAGCGACAATTTTTTCCGGTACCGGTTGGTAGCTTTCGGGTTCTTTGCCGACCGGCACTAACACTTGCACTCGTACAAATTCACCGCCAATCCGCTCAACAAGAAACGCATGAGGCTCAACAGAAACAACTACCCCAACCCGCGAATCACCCTCAACACCAGAACGGCAACCCCAAAAGAGTACCAAAAAGAATAGACCAAAAAAACAAAAAGATAACAATTCAAGCCGGTTGTCATCTTTAATAATTATAAGTCCCATCTTCAATATAACCCAAATAGCTCTTTTATTATTTCACATCAATTAACCAACACGAAAAAATAAAATAACCTTTCAAAAAGCATAAAACCCGAAATAATCAGAATTTTTATTCATCATTTTTTTCAGTTGGCGTAGCTGGAGGATTCGCCGAATCAAGTTTATCTTCAGTTGCTTCCACGTCGGTTTCGGCTTCTGCTTCTGCTGTTGTATCGGTATCGGTTGTTGCTTCGGCTTCGTTTTCTGTTGCTGTTTCGGTTTCGGTTTCAGATGTTGTTTCGGTTTCGTCGTTGTTTGCCGGTTTTGTTTCTTCCTCTCCTTTTGGTGTTGATTCGGATTCGTTGTTATCAGTTGGTTCAGTGTCGTTGTTTGCTGGTTCTGTATCGTTGTCGAATTCGGCAAAGATGTCCTCATCGGTCAAGATTAGTTCACCTTCTTTGTGTACTTTTCCTTGTAGGAGTTCGTCGTTTACTGTTTTTTTTATTGTTTGGATGTCAATTGTATCAGTTACTTCGCCGCTTAATACTTCGCCTTCATCCAAGATGTCGCTGGCGGATTCTCCGTCTTGTGTTTTGTTGTTTGTTTCGTTTATGTTTAGCGGGTCTGGTGTGTTTGCGCCGAAGTCTGCGGTGCCGACGAATGACCTTGACACATCTGCGACAATCTCTTTATCTCGTTGTTTTTGGTATCCGTATTTTATGTCGTTTCGTGCTGATTCTGTTTTTTGCCATGCGACTTTTGCGTCTGTTCTATATTTTTCGACGTGTAGTCTTTCGTTTCCTTGTATTCTTCGGATTGCGTCTGGGACGTTGTATTCGCGGACAGCTCGTCCTTCCCATTCTAGTTTTGCGGCTAATTTGAAATACTTATCCGCGTCGGCAGATTTGGCATTCAACCTGTAAAGGGCAATTGCCTTGAAATAATACGGACGCGGGTCTTCGGACGCGAGTGATTCGACTCGATCAAATATTGCGATTGCCCCTTTGTAGTCTCTGTCGAAAAACTTGTGTACGCCTTGTCCGTAAAGCACCTCCGCCTGATTCTCGTCCGCAAAAAAATCAGCAGACACAGCCCGACACGGACAAACAAACAATAAAACCAAAATTACAGTTAACGAAATTCTTCTACTCATCTGATTTTTTATTGGCAAAAAAGGGTTAAAACCGACTCCAAACGAAAAACGAAACGAAAATATACCAGACCCCAAACAACATGAAAAGCACTCCCCAAAAAACAATAAACAACAACCTAAATCATCGGAATATTTGGAACAACAAAATCCGCAATTCACTTCACACACAAAATTTTTCCACATCGACAACATAATTTTTAATACAACCAAAACATCCTTCTCAACTCGAAATATTCGGAAAAACGAAATATCACGAAAAGTTCCGCATTGAGTGTTGCCCACGTTATACCATACAAGTCATAAACGCATCTGCAACGTAAGGAGTGCAACCCGATCTCGTTATACCACATAAGTTCGTCGCGAAGCAGCGACGGACTGGAACGCGGGCATCCCGCCCGCCTCTGTGCGTAATAGAACCGAACAAGTTGGAACTGAACGCCAAGATGTTTTGGAGAACGTAAGGTGGGTAACCGACCGCCGGGCGGTTACGTCTTGTTATACCACACATCTTTTCTGGACTATCATTTATTTTTACGTTGATACCATGTATCGTTGTACTTGCGTGTTCGGTTTGGATTGGAACAACACCGGAGGTGTTGAACATTGATAACCC
>JAISQS010000098.1 GCA_031274045.1 Planctomycetaceae bacterium
TCCCGCCCGCCTCTGTGTGTAATAGCACCAAAAAAGTTTGAACGGAACGCCAAGACGTGTTGGTAAACGTAAGGTGGGTAACCGACCGCCGGGCTTTCTTGGTGAATAACGTCGGCGCAAGCCGACAACTGGATCGCCAACACGCACCGGAATTTCTATCGCCCAAAACCAAAAAACGTTGACGTTGTAGGGGCGAGGCTTGCCCTCGTCCCGAAGGGGGCGGAAAACGCGTTGATATACCAAACCGTCACACGTCGGCGTAGCCGACAATTGCCGCGAAGCGGCGAAGGACTGGAACGCGGGTGTCCCGCCCGCCCCTGTGCTTTAGGAAACCAAACGAGTTTGGATGGTACGCCAAGACGTGTTGGAGAACATTTGCCAACACGTTTTGGCGTTCAGTTCAAACTTGTGCGGTTCTATTACGCACAGAGGCGGGCGGGACGCCCGCGTTCCAGTCCGTTGCCGCTTCGCGGCAATTGTGTGGAACTTTTGCAAAACGGTAAAAGAGGGTATACTCTGCCGCGAGTAATGCGAAATTTTGCTATTACGGTTGCTTTCGATTTGGGTTGTGAGATCAAAAAACATCGCTTTTACGACAACACGAAAGCATAAACGAATTATTATTTTACAATTCCCGACATTTTACAATTTCCGACAAAGAAAGAAAATTGTCCACAAAAATTGTCCACAAAATATGAGTAAAGAAGTAGTGATTACCGGTTTTGGTTTCTTATCACCAATTGGCATAGGCAAAGAATCATTTTGGGCTGCATTGATGAATGAGTCTAGCGGAATTGATTTTTTGAACATAACGACATCCGACAAATCACTCCGCCCAATGGGTAGCGAAGTGCCGGAATTTCACGCCAAAGATTACATAAAACCACGCAAAAGCATCAAAGTAATGAGCCGCGATATTCAGTTGGCATTGGTCGCGTCGTTTCACGCAACACTTGCCGCCGGTCTCGTTACCGAAGGCGACAACAGAACGGTTGAATCTGAACGTCTTGGCGTGATGTTTGGAAGTGATTTGATTGGGGCGGAGGTTGATCTTTTGCTCCCCGCGTTTCGCTCCGGCATCAAAGACGGTCAATACGATTTTTCCCGATGGGGAATAGATTCAATGCGTGAAGTGTTTCCGCTTTGGATGCTCAAATTTTTGCCAAATATGCCCTCTTGTCATATCGCAATTGCTCACGCCGCTCACGCACCTAGCAACTCACTCACTCTTTGCCGCGCCTCAAGTCTTGCCGCAATAATGGAAGCGGTACGCACAATTGAACGCGGTGCCGCCGACGTTATGATCGCCGGAGGTTGCGGAAACCGCGTCAACCAAGATTTCCAAACAAGAATAAATTCATACTTCCCCGCACCACGTCAAGATGAACCGTCAACTGCATTACGCCCGTTTGATACAGACAGAAACGGAACCGTACTCGGAGAAGGCGCCGGAGCGTTCATACTCGAAAGCCGCGAATTTGCCGAAGCAAGGAAAGCAAATATCATCGCAAAAATCAAAGGTTTTGCCGCAACAAACGAACCACACCTGCACAAATCAAGACCAACCGGATACGCAATAAAACGCTCAATAAAACTCGCACTGGAAAAAGCTGACTTGCAACCGAACGACATCGGTTTCGTCAACGCCGACGGCATCGGAACACAACACGACGACAAAATCGAAGCAAACGCAATTCAACAAACCCTCAACGATATACCAGTCTCCGCAAACAAAGGAAACTTTGGCGATCTCGGAAGCGGAACCGGCGCAGTAGAACTCGCCGCCGCATTGATGTCTTTGGAAAAAAATTTAATACCCCCGACAAAAAACCACGAAAAAACCGCGACAGATTGCCCAATAAATGTTGTCCACAAAAAACCGGAAACACCAAGAAAACAGACAGTCCTAAAACTTAACCAAACAAGAATGGGACGCTCTTTCGCAATCATCTTGGAGAAGTAGATGTAGTCGGGCAGTTCATAATTTTTCAATGTCTGCTATACTATTACCGCTTTCGTTAGCGCGCAAGGTAAATTTGACAACTCGCCCACACCACCCAAAACTCAACTCACAATTCATCTGTCAAAATACCGCTTTCGTCAATACATTATTCTCAATCCATTCATTATTTTTATTGCTATGCCAATACATGTTATTTGCCCCGGTTGCATGAAGCGGTTCAAAGTCAGTGACCGATTCGCGGGTATGAAAGGTCCTTGCCCTAGCTGTAAAACTGTTATTGATATTCCGAAAGCGTCGGTGAAAATTCATGGCGAGGAAGAGCTGGACTATTCTTCCGGCAGCACCACAAACGCAACCGGCAAAACCACCGCCGCAAAACGGATTCCATCAAAACCGATTAGCCGTCTTGATTTCGAGTTTAAGGTTGACAGTGCGTTGCATTATTTGGCGGTTACGGCTGGTGTTATCGCGTTTGCGTTGCTTATTGGACTTATTGTTCCGCGTGGTGTGATTTTGAATATTATTGGGGTAATTGGTGTTTGTGCAATTGCGTTTCCGATTTCGTTGTTCGGCTATCAATTGCTGCGTGATCGTGAGGAATTATTTATGCTCACCGGTTCCGATTTACATCAAAAAACGGGAGCTTGTGCTGTTGCTTACGCGGCAACTTGGATTGCGTTTGAGATTTTCATCTGGTACATGAGAGCGGACAATATTTTCGTTTGGATATACTTTGCAGCGTTCGCAATGTTAGCGGTGTTACTTTGCCACGCGATTCTCGATATAAATTTCGGCAACTCCGTTTTTCATTTTATGATTTTTTTCCTAGCGGTAATTTTGCTTCGAGGTATCACCAATATCGGATGGCTCTGGAATGTTACCAAAGCAGTACGAGACACATCACCAATTTTGCCCGGAATGCCCGGAACGTAGATTTCGTTGTGTGACACGGTTTTTTGAGAATACGAAACAGACAAAAAATACGAAATAAACGGAATAATTTTTTTAACGCGAAACACGCTAAAAAACGAAATTCGCGAAAGTGATTTTGAAGGAGTGTTTATTGAAAGTTTCGCGAGTTTCGTATTTTTGTGTATTTCGCGTTAAAAATAAATTAGTTAGTAGTTATTGCAAAGAGCCGATAACAAAATTTCGTTTACGCGAAGGAAAAAAATTACAGAGTATTTTTTGGAATAGGCATCTATTGATTGCCGCAGTGTTATTAACCTTTAACCTTTTAAACTTAAACTTAAACTTAAACTTAAACTTTAAACCTATAAAATTTATTATGTCAGAATCAAATTCGATTAACGATAAAGCGGAGAACGTAATCAACGAGCAGGAGATCAAGCAGGAGAATGAACAGGAGACCAAGCAAGAGACCAATCAGGAAGCCAAGCAGGGTGATGTAATTAACGAGCAGTTTACATTGTCGAGTGAGCCGTTGCCTGATGTGGAGAATGATTATTCTGCGAAGGACTTGGAGCATCTTACGGATCTTGAGCATGTTCGTTTACGTCCTGCGATGTATATTGGCGACACGACGAGTCGTGGTTTGCATCATCTTGTCAATGAGGTTGTTGACAATTCTTTGGATGAGGCGTTGGCGGGTTTTGCGTCTATTGTTCTTGTTCAAATTAACAATGATGGTTCGGTTACGGTTGAGGATGATGGTCGTGGTATACCGGTTGAGGTTCATCCTGATTTGAAGTTATCGACTCTTGAAGGAGTGATGACGGTGTTGAAGTTTGGTGGTAAGTTTACCAAAGGAGCTTATCAAACGTCCGGTGGTTTGCATGGAGTTGGCGTTACGGTTGTCAATTTTCTTTCGGAGTGGTGTGAGGTTGAGGTGCGTCGTGACGGGGCGGCTTACACGCAAGAGTACGCGCGGGGCGTTCCTTGCGGTGCGGTTGAGAAAGTCGGCAAGGCAGACGGACACGGGACAAAAACTACGTTCATGCCGGACATCGAAATTTTCCCAGAGCGTAAATTTGACAGCAATATTCTATTTCGCCGCCTGCAAGATTTAGCCTTCTTGAACAAAGGAATCAAAATAATTTTCCGCGATGCCCGCAACGGCAACGAAGATATTTTCCAATACGAAAACGGTCTGGTCGATTTTATTAAGAATTTGAATCGTTCGACGGATGCGGCGCATAGTGAGGTGATTCATCTTTTCGCGGAGGTTGATGCGGTTACGGTTGATGTTGCTTTGCAATATTCTGTTGAGTATACGGAAAATTTGCGTTCGTATGTCAATAACATTCACACGAGCGAAGGCGGAACGCATTTGTCCGGCTTCAGAACCGCGTTGACAAGAACGCTCAATAACTACGGCAAAAATCAATCTATGTTCAAAGATAGAACGATAGTCCCAAGCGGTGAGGATTTTCGTGAAGGTTTAACGGCTGTGATTTCTGTCCGCGTTCCTAACCCTCGATTTGAAGGTCAAACGAAGACGAAGCTGGGCAATAGTGAGGTTGAGGGGATTGTTAATTCTGTTGTTGGCGAGCAGCTTGCGAAGTTCCTTGAGGAGAATCCAAAGACGGCTCAAACGATAGTGAAGAAGGGTATAGTTGCGGCGGAGGCGCGTGAGAGTGCGCGGAAGGCGCGTGCGCTTGTTCGTGATCGTAAAGGTGCGTTATCGTTTGGCGGTTTGCCCGGAAAGTTGCGCGATTGTACGAGCAAGGAAGTTGACAAATGCGAGTTATATTTGGTAGAGGGCGATTCGGCGGGCGGCAGCGCGGAAGGCGGACGCGTGCGGGAATATCAAGCAATTTTGCCCTTACGCGGAAAAGTTTTAAACGTGTACAAAGCAAGCGAAGACAAGGTACTCGCCAACGAAGAAGTCCGTAGTATGATTGCCGCGCTCGGGAGCGGGATTGGTGACGAGGTTGATTTGTCGAAGAGGCGTTACGGCAAAGTAATAATTATGACTGATGCGGATGTTGACGGGTCGCATATTCGGACGCTTCTTTTGACGTTCTTTTATCGTCAAATGTACGATTTGGTGAAGGCTGGTCATGTGTTTATTGCTTGTCCGCCTCTTTACAGAATTCGGCGAAAAGGGCAAAACGACCAATACATCTCAACAGACGAAGAGATGCAGCGAATACTTCTCGACATGGGGTTGCAAAATGCGGTCTTCGATCCGAATGACGGGCGAACATTTGAAGGCGAAACGATGGCGAAACTTTGCAAGACGCTTGCCGGTTTGGAGGACGCGATAATTGCGGTTGAGCGGCGCGGGATAAGTTTGCGCGAGTTAGCATTGAGACAAGACCCCGAATCGGCGAGATTGCCCGTCTATCACGTCATCTACGATAAACAAGAAGAATGGTTCACAAGTCGGGATAAACTCAAAGAATTTCAAGACAAAATCGAAAAAGAAGCCGGTCACGAAATCGCAATTGAAGGAGTCGGTCTAACGGAGGAAACAACCGGCAACGAAGATGGTCAACGCAAGTTGAGGATTATCGAGATACACGAAGTAAGGACGATCAACAAATATCTTCTTGAGTTGCGTGAGGCGGGATTTGAGGTGGATTCGTTGTTGCCGCAAGATCGGACGGGTAAGGACACGGCGCGGTATACATTGAGACGCGGAGAGAGTTCGGTGGGGATTGAGCATTTGCGGGCGTTGTTGTCGGAAGTGCGAAGCGTCAGCGACAAAGTCATGCAAGTCACCCGATTCAAAGGACTCGGCGAAATGAACGCAGAAGAGTTGCGCGATACAACATTGAATCCAAGCAATAGAACATTGATTCAAGTAACAATGGACGACGCGTCTGCGGCGGATGATTTATTCCGCATATTGATGGGCGACAAGGTTGAACCAAGACGCGAATTTATAGAAAAACACGCACTAGAAGTAAAAAATCTCGACGTGTAAACAACAGAAGGTATACAACGCAATGCGACCGTTTGCTAAAACGGTCGTGTCGGCGCAGCCGACGCGTAAGGTAGTCAACCGACTGCCAGGCGGTTGTGTTTTCGGCGAGCGGAGCAAGCCGAAAACAGAGGGGGCGTGAAACGTGTTGATACGTGTTGATATACCAAATTGCTCAAAACGTAGGGCGTGTTGGTTTTTCCGGTGCATCTTGGCGATCCAGTTGTCGGCTTGCGCCGACGTTATTCACCAAGAAAGCCCGGCGGTCGGTTGCCCACCTTACATTCGCCAACACCTCTTGGCGTTCCGTTCAAACTTTTTTGGTGCTATTACACACTTAGGCAGGCGGGACGCACGCGTTCCAGTCCGCGCCGCTTCGCTGCAATTGTCGGCTAAGCCGACGGGTGACGGTTTGGAATATCAACACGTTTCACGCACCATTTCGTCGGTAGCAAGCCACCGTCGCTAACGTCTTATGGGCAGAAGCGTTTATGACTTGTATGGTATAACAAGGGGCAAGTCCTCGTTACACCGCACATCTTTTAAGATAATTTTTATATCAAAAAAATATTCATAATACCGTTGTATTTTTTGTAACAATAAAGTACAATCCCGCAATGTTGAGACTTCGGCGAAGAGTTATTTTTGAAAGTGGTTTGAACTGTTCATTCTTTGAAGTTTGTGATTTTATCTTCGGAGTGACGGTTTTTACTAGTGTTGTTTGTTCCAATTTTTTAACCCAGAGTTAAAGGAGAAAAAGTTATGAAAAAGTCAATTTCAGCTACCGTTTTTTGCAAAATTTCGGCTAAATTTAAGGGCGAAAATCAAAATGTCAAAATAGGTAAGGGGGGGGGGGGGGCGTTGTTTATATAAGATTTACTGTAACGATAAATCTTGTAATTTCTTTACCCAAAAGCCTCTTCTGTATTTTGGTTTTACGCTTGTTGAGCTTCTTGTTGTGATTGCGAT
>JAISQS010000108.1 GCA_031274045.1 Planctomycetaceae bacterium
TGATTCGGTGTATTGATAATGGGCAAAGTAGAGACGCAATGACTTGCGTCTCACAAATCATGGTGATTACAATTGAAAAGGGAATTTTCAAGTGTGAAAAGTATATCAGTGAAAATTGGCAACGCGGTAATAAAACAAACCTTATTGACTTATTATTTTCCCATCCGTTCTATGCTTTCGCATTATTACATTCCGTTAGGAATGTATCGCTCGGTAGAAAATGAAGCCCCACCGAGTCTTCGCATTCCGTAGGAATGCAACCCCGTGACTTGCCCAATGGTAGCATTCCTACGGAATGCTCGTTTGTGTGAGAACATCATTTTCTACCGAGCGATGCAAACCTACGGCTTGCAATGCTATGATATTCTATTGCTACGGAGGTTGTTTTGTTGGAAAAATTAGGTGGAAATGACGTTTTTTACCGATAGAAATTCCAACACATTTCACGCCCCTTTGGGGACGAGGGCAAGCCTCGCCCCTGCAACGTAAACGTTTTTTTGGTTTTGGGCGGTAGTACCAAGTTCTCTAATTTTCGTTGCATAATTTAGGGAATTTTCACAGGAAAGTAATGGAAGGGAAGGGAAGGGAAGAATATTGTCAACAGATTTTACAGATTTATACAGATTAGTTTTTTTATTATTAAAATCTGTTAAATATGCGTAATCTGTTGTTGACAATACTTGCAAACTTTGCATTAAAATATTCTCCCATTACCTTCACATACCTTCCAGTGAAAAATCCCCTAATTCATACGCGAACAACGAGAGCAATTAGTTGTAGGGATGGTTGTATTGTTCTATTGTGAGGTTATAATTCCGAGCCTTTGTTCTTGCAGGCAGTTTGGAACAGGTAGACTCGCTTTGTAGTTCATTCATTTACAGACACTTGCCAGACGATCTTTTTTGCGCACAAAAGTTAAAAAATTACCGGATTTTTTGACAAAATATTTTGCCCGATTCCAAACCAACTCCAAAAAATAATTTTACGAAATATGAGCAACGACTCAAATATCTCTGCCGAAGAACGCGAAAGATTACAACGCCTTTTCGCAAACGGAAATAAACAGATGATGCTCCAAAGTTACGATTACGCAAACGATATGTTCAAAGAATGCTTCTTGCGTGACCCCGGCAACATCATCTATCTGAAATCATTTCTTGAGAATCTCAAAAAAAAATACGGCGGCAAAAAAAAGAAAAGTTTTTTCGGTATGCTCACCGGCGGAAAAAAAGAAGCCTCCACCGAAAAAAGAGCTGAAGTCATCTTAAAGTCAAGTATTGAGTCATTGCAAACTGATCCTTGGAATGTTAATGCTTTGCTTTCGACGGCTGGTGCTTGTGAGGTTCTTGGCTATCATGACACGGCGATAGAGTTGTATAAAGCTGCTGTTGAGTCTGAACCGAATAATGTTGAGGCGAATAAGATATGTGCGAAGGCATTGCGGGAAAATGCTGATTTTGACGGCGCGTTACTTTGTGTAATGAGAGTTCTCAAAGCCAGACCAAACGATATGGAAGCCGAAAGATTGCAAAAAGACATCACAATAGAAAAAACCATACACAAAGGAAAATACGCAACCGGCGACTCCTCAAAAGTCAGAGATACAGCCGCAAACATGAAATCAGGTATCGCCGAAAACGAAGACGCAATGGGACGACCGCTAACATATATTGAGCAAGTTGAACGGAGAATAAAAAAGAACCCAAACGACCTCGCAAATTACATCGACCTAGCACAACACTTCTACCAAGCCGCCAACTACGAAAAATCCGAAGAATACTACAAACAAGCCGTCGAAATCTCAAAACAAGACCCCGAAATGATCGAAAGATTACTCGACGCACAAAAACAAAAATTACACACACAAGTCCTAAAATTGAAAGATGAATTTGCAAAAAATAAAACAGAAGAAACCAAAAACGAATTTTATAAACAGAAAGAAGAATTAGACAAAAAGAATTTAGAACTCGCAATTCACCGAATAAAATGTCACCCAAACCACGCAGGATACCACTTCGAATACGGAATACTACTACAAAAACAAGGTAACTTCAAAGAAGCCATCGCAGAATTTCAAAACGCAAAAGCAGACTCATCAAGAAAAGGCGAATGCTTGCTGGCAATAGGACAATGCTTCCAACAAATAAAACAGTATAAATTAGCAATGGAACATTATCAGGAGTCCGTCGAACTACTGTCAGACGCAGATGAAAACAAAAAACGAGGCTTGTACCTAGTCGCAAAATTAGCATTCGCAATGGAAGACTACGCCAAAGCCGAAGAATACGGACACAGATTAGCTGCTGTAGATTTTTCATACAAAGACTTGGGGGAGCTCCTAGACAAAGTCGCACAAAAACGTAAGATATAAGCCCTTTAAATTGGAGACGAAATACTCGGCTCCAGTATATACGTACATACGAGTGTATTTGAGTAAAAACAGTCGTACAAAATTGACCATAGATTTCGTTGACGCGACAAAAACGTAAAATTGCTTGCCACAACTAAAACGGTAAGCACAAACGTAATCTAAATTACAAACAATTTTAAAACGTCAAACACAAAGAGAAAAATTGTATTTGACAAAAACAAACAGAAAGAAAAGTTAAAGAATTATGCCAAATATTAAAAGCGCAAAAAAACGTCTCAGACAAAATATCGTTTTGCGAGAAAGAAATCGCTCAAGCCGCTCTTTCATTCGTAATCGTTGCAAAAATGTCCTGCAAGCAATAAAAGAAGGTAACGTCGAAGAAGCAGAACGTCTGTTTCAAGTTGCGACCAAAGCACTAGACCAAGCCGGCGCAAAACGCATCATCCATAAAAACGCCGCCGCAAGAAAAAAATCACGCCTCTCCGCAAAAATAAGAAAGTTAAAAATTGCTAACACACAAACAAAAGAATAAAATTCAACATAACATAAATCCCAGTCTCATTACAATTTGAAAAAAAGTGTAGTATCAACGGGATCGCGGATTATCCGGCAATACGATCTCTCGTTGATTGCGGACAAAATGTAGAGGTTGCAGGCGGGATTTGGTGAATTGTTGGTACGTTTTTTTGCGGACAAATTTGGAGGAAAACAAGATGACATTAACGGTTGTTGGTTCGGTTGCATTTGACAATATTCGAACACCATCGGCGAGTCGCGAAAACATATTGGGCGGTTCGGCGACATTTGCGGCGTTTGCGGCGAGTTTTTTTTCGCCGGTACAAATGGTCGGCGTGGTTGGCGGTGATTGGTTGCCGGAACACACGGAGTTGCTCAAGGGGCGTGGAATTGACACGGAAGGAATTGAAGTTGTCAAAGAAGGCAAGACGTTCAGATGGACGGGCAAGTATCTTGACAATATGAATGACCGCGAAACGATTGATACCCAACTCAATGTTTTAAGTGATTTTAAGCCGAAGTTGCCGAAATCTTATCGGCAGACTAAGTATCTTTTTTTGGGCAACGGCACACCTTCATCGGGGTTGGAGACGTTGGATCAGATTGACGGTGCGGATCTTGTTGTGGCGGACACGATGGATTTGTGGATCAATATTGCGCGTGTTGATCTTGAGCAATTGATGCGGCGGATTGATGGTCTTGTTTTGAACGACAGCGAGGCGAAACTTTTGACAGGCGAGACGAACACGATAACTGCCGGACGGCGGATTCTGGATTATGGGTTGACGTTTGTTGTCGTTAAGAAGGGTGAACACGGGGCGGTCTTTTTGAGCCGCGATGAAATCTACGCAATACCCGCTTTCCCAACAGAAAACGTCATCGACCCAACCGGCGCAGGCGATTCTTTTGCAGGCGGAATGTTCGGTTACATCGCTTCGCAAAACGGCAAAATAACACCGGAAACAATCAAAAACGGATTAGTCTACGGAACGTTAATAGCGAGTTTTTGCGTCGAAGGATTCAGCGTAGAACAATTCCAAAAAATCGACCGCAACGCGATCGAAGAACGTCGGAAAAAATTCAAACAGATCGCTTCTTTCTGAACAGCTCGCACGCGAATTCCCGTTTGCTTGCTGAATTAAGATTTTCGGCTGTAACAAAAGCTACATTTTGTTCGGCGTTTTTTACTATGCACAGCGCGGCGATTTTTATAGACGCTGTGTGTGCAACCAAAAACCAAAACAGCGATACACCAATACACAGCTTTAATTGTATTCCCTTGCCGTGTTTTGGGTAGTTTTTTTGTGTGTGCGACTTTTAAGTCATATACCAACTAGTTGTTCATTGCTACGAAAAGAGAAAAGGAAAAGTGTGATGCGTAAAAAGCCTTTTAAATCGAGTGTTGAAATTGAGATCAACATTAAGCCGACATCTGATATTTTTATTGCGGTTTTTTTGTCCGCGAGCAAAAATAGACTGATTTTGATCGCAATTATCAACGCGGTTTTGATTGATAGCGGTTATGACAGAATTGTTTCGGCAAGAGTCTTAAATCCGTTCAGTGTTACCGATTATGCGGATGGTAAGCAGATTATTCTTGACGT
>JAISQS010000119.1 GCA_031274045.1 Planctomycetaceae bacterium
ACAAAAAGAATCCAAACAAAATCTCAAACTCAACCACAAAAAAAATCACACGCCAATCACCAAAAAACTCCCACAAAAAAGTAAAAATACTCCCTTGTACCGCAGGCGGAATCGGTTCGCTTATGAGTTGATAAAATTTCAAACCGACAGCAACCAACAACACAAACGAAATAAAAAATCTTAAATAACCAAATCCCGTCCGTTTCATTTGCTAACTAAACTTGTTCTGTAACCAAAAATCAGTGTTATTTGTCAACAGATTTTACAGATTATACCAGATTAGTTTTTTACTGATTATTTCGGATTTTGTGGGGATTATATTTGAAAGTAAACCTCTGGTTTATCCGACCCTGAAAGGGTCAAATATCATAGCGTAGGGCAACGCCCTACGAAAGGGATTCACAAACACCACTCGGGGCAACGCCCCAATAATATCAACCATAAAGGTAGTTTTTAGTAGTGAGTTTTCAGTAAGGATTATATTAAAATTGAAAACTAAAAACTTCCGTTTGGTCTGATATTATTGCCCCGTTGGGGCGAAGGTTATTTACAATCAATTATCGTAGGGCGTTGCCCTACGCTATGGTATTTTGCCCTTTCAGGGCGTTGATACATTGTATTGATAAAGTGCTTGATAAAAGGCACGATGTAAATGCCCCACAAAAAACGAAATAATCAGCAATATTTTTCTTCCGGTTCGTATTCTCAAAAAAGATGTGCGGTGGGCAATACCACGCCGCTGACGTTGAGCGAGATTTCAAATGCGGGCGGTTTGCAATTTTTCTAATTCTTTGAAAAAATCCGGAAATGTTTTTTTGACACAATCAGGGTCATTGATTATTACTCCTTCCAACTTCAATCCGGCAATCGCGAAACTCATTGCCATTCTGTGGTCGTCGTAAGTTTCAACAGTTGCAGGTTTGAGTTTATCTTTTGTCGGCGGGGTAATTTTTATGCCGTCTTGTTGTTCGTCAACAATTGCACCAAAACGCCTCAACTCCGTCGCCAAATCAGCTATCCGATCCGTCTCCTTATACCGCACATGCCCAATATTTTTTATCTCCGTCACCCCCGCCGCAAAAAGCGAAACAACTCCTAACGTTTGCGCCGTGTCACTAATACTGTTCATGTCAACCGAAATTCCTACAAGCGGTTTGTTTGGCGATCTTGAAACTGTCGTGATGTTTTTGTCGTTGTCAAATTGTACCGTGCAACCCATTTTTTCAAGACACTTAACAAATTGGATGTCGCCTTGTATGCTGTTTTGTGATAGTCCGTGTACTCGCACAGTTCCGCCGCAAATTGCCGCCGCCGCAAAAAAATATGATGCCGCCGACGCGTCCGGCTCAATTCGATAAATATCGGGCGACCGATAAAATTCACCACGCGAAAATTTGAACAAAGCAAAACCATCATCAACCACCGGAACAACTCCAAACGCACGCATCATACCCAACGTCATCTCAATATACGGACGCGAAACCATACCACCAACAACCTTAATTTGAACCTCCGAATCCCTCGCCGCAATCGGTGCCGCCATCAAAAGACCACTAAGAAATTGACTTGAAACATTGCACGAAACCGAAACCGAAATCGTTTCCGAATCCAAATCCGAACCCGAACCCGAATCCGATTCCAAACCCGATTCCAAACCCGAATCCGGTTTCTTGACTCGCTCTTGCTTGCGGCAGATTTTCAACGGCAAAAATCCCTCCGCGTTTTCATAACAAATATTACCGCCAAGAACACGAAGAGCATCGACAAGGTCTCCAATCGGTCGTTCGTGCATACGCGGCTTGCCGTGCAAACGATACTCGCCGGAATCAGACAACGCCAACAACGCCGTCAAAAAACGAACAGACGTTCCGCTATTGCCAACATAAATATCACCGCGCGATACCGGAAACGAACCGCCGTGACCAGTGACTTTCATTTGGGTCATGCCGCTTGTTTTTGGGGCAATCTCTTCAACGACTAAACCCAACCCGCGAACCGCTTCCAACATTATCCGCGTATCATCCGACTCAAGAGCACGCTCAAGAATCGTCACTCCATCACAACACGCCGCCAACACAAACGCACGATTCGTTATACTCTTAGAACCGGGCAAAAAAACAGCAGCATCCAACTCGCCAACAGGAAACACCCTTTTAAAATTCATAGCACAAAAAAATAAATGAAATCCGACTCGCCGGATATCGTTAAAAAATCATCAGGACAAAATCACTCGTTACTCCTCGCAAATTTTTTTTGGGAATACGAACCAAACGAAAAATACAAAATAAACGGAAGGAGTTGATAACAAGATTTTGTTTGTTTGGTCAATTTTGTTTGTTCCGTATTCTTAAAAAAATGATGTCGAAATTTGATGTTGCGGAAAGCGAAGTTATTATGAGCTTGATAGAGTATTTTCTTGTTGCATTCTTGTCAAAAATTCTTCGGTGCTTTTTGGATCGACGGCAATACAGCATTTTGTCAAGCGGTCAATTGTCTCGTTCAAGTAGGCTTGCCACGAGTCAATGTCGATGTCCGACGGCACGAGTTCGCCGAATTCTCCGAGCAGAAGAATCAACCGCAAAAGATGACGGAAGATGATTCCCTCTTGCTTTTGCAATGATTTCGCAACAATGTATTTGTTGAAATCTCCTGCGAATTCCAGTATCAACTCGCCCGCACACCAAACCGGATTTATCCGAACCTCAACAGACGGATACTCAAAATTAAACAGCCGCTGCAACTTCTCCGCCAGCGTAATCACATACAATCGCTCCTCCGCCCAACCCGCAAAATGACGACGCGACTCACGCTCCTCCGCCTCCTCTTCCTCCGTCTTGGGAACAAGCTCACTCACCGCCGCAAGTCCCAACGACAACAACATCGAATCAAGACGCTCAACCGAAAGAGGACCATTGGGCAATTTTTCTTGCTTCGGAACGCGGACAAGCGGACCTATTGAAGGAGGCATCTCAAGAACACTCTCAAATATCTGAAACCGCTCTCCACTATCAGCAAGACCAAGATGACCCAACAAAAATATCCCATAAATCGGATTAACACTCCGCAACTTCATCAACAACGATAACCGCTCCGTAGGATACGCAAAATTATAAACCACATCCAACCTGTCAACCGAATCATCAGCTTGACCGCCAACCAAC
>JAISQS010000183.1 GCA_031274045.1 Planctomycetaceae bacterium
CTTAACTTCCTGTGAATTATCCGGTTTTATGCGTCGGGCGACCAACCTTTTTGCGGTTTGGGTTCGATGATATTTTTTGCGGCGATGTTGTTGATTTCTGTTTCGGATTTTTTGACAGATTCTTTATCGCAAAGAATTTCAAAAGATAACTCAAACGAGCGTGATTCTCCCGATTTCAATTTTACAATTCTGTTTTGTTCTTTCTCAAATGATCTGTTGTTTGGAAAATTTACGGAAGGTTCTAATCCGCAGACGTAGCCGTCGGCGTTGGCGAGACGGCTTTTCCATAATGAGAAGCAAGGAAAAAATTCCGGTTGGAATGAGAGCATTAAGCCGCGATCATTTTTCGCGTTTATGAGCAATGTTTTACACCAACCGTTCGAGTCGGCGGCTGGTTTGAAGTAGAAGACAACCTCTTCGCTGCCCGGCGTTTCGGGATCGAGTTTATTCCAATCCGGCAAATTTATCACCGCCGCTTCCGTTCGCGGAACAAGCCGATCAAACGGAACAACAACACGACCGCCGTCTGAAGCTAATGGTTGTCCGGTATTGATATGATACAGAAGTTCAAACTCGCCGGATTCTGCTGAAAGGTTAGTGATCGTATCACGAACGGTGAATTTTGACGAACCCGCAAAAGTTATCAATTCCGTATGCAACCGGAGTTTTTTGAAAAACAATTTTGTCTCGTAGACATTGCCGACAAGGACAATTTTTCCGGTGTTTTGGTCTGTTGATAGAGCGAGAAACTGCGCCGGTGTATTGGCAATCCGCCCGTGAAGCGGATAAATCAATTTGCCCGCCGAATCAAATTCAGGTGAACCATTGCTCTCAAGACCGCAACGCACAAACCACTCATCAAAACCTTCAAGCCAACCCGTACCGCCAGGATCACTAACCGGCACCAACGCCGGATGCACCGGACCCGATATCGGCGAATCCCACTTCAACTCAACATCCCCACAACGCCCTCGCCAAATACCCATACCGCGCGTCGGCAAAACATCCAACGAAAGTTGACCATTATCAATTGTAACAACATCAACACCATCAGAAACTCCGCCGCGCAATCGCTTTTTGAGAACGCGAATCGGCACAGAACGATTTTTGTCCGAGCTAGGAAATAATTCGGAAAACTCAAAAAAATCCTGATAAGTATTGTTACTTGAATCAAGCAATATCCAAAACTGTTGAGACATGATCTTATCGAGCTGTTTAGGGGTTATGCTTTTGCGCAACGTAAAATAAAATTCCTTGTTGCATTCCGTTTACGCGGGGCTATTCTATCCATATCAACATAATTTTTCAGATTGCTTTGTCTACTTTGAACCGGCAAGTGCGGTCACCGGAAGCCCAGCAATCTACTTCTTTGGCGTTGAAAACTTGACCTGTGTATTTGTAGAATATTCCCGCAATAAATCCTTCGTCGTAGTTGCAAACTTCAATTCCAATATCCGGCAAACCCGAACAGTCCAAATCTTCCGACACCGTCAAAACAAAATTACCCGCTTCAGGATCAGCCTTCTCAATCCGCAATATCCCTATGCCTAATTCTCGCATCACTCGCTGAAGTTCGGCAACAAAACTATTCAACGGTAACTCCGCATGTTCCTTCAAAAATTTCTCAAAAAAGAACATACCGGCAAGTTTGCCCGCCTCGTAAAAGAGAGAATTGCACGCATCCGTACCGAATCGTTGTTCAGCAACATCACGAAATGTGTATTGCATCAGACGGTATAAAACCAGATTGACGTTTTCTCCGAGATTCGGGCGTCCGGCTTCAAGATCACCAATAATATCCCACGTAAACTCATACATCCGCTCTGTCATAATTATCTCCTCGTAATTTGAAAGTTATGCCAAATGCAAAACAGGTCTCAAACCGCTCAACAAACAACCAAAACCAAATAACACCCGCCGCAATCAGCCCCAATTAAAAACACAAAAAACAGTACAAATCAGATATCAACCACCTCAACCGCAACTCTCATCAACTCTCATCGACTCTCATCAAAACCCGCCAAGTCGACAACAATTCAACAAAACTTCGGTTGCGGTAAAGACAAAACGTACTGCCCATATCGGCTTCCGCACATCTACAAAAAGTCGGGACGCTATTCTCTATTTTTAATTTCAGATGTCAATAGCCGCACGATTGACGAATACAGACAAGTGCTTAAAAATACGGTCAAAACTTGTGTTTTTAATATAATACAAATAAAAATCGACTTGTCACAACAAAGCCCCAAAAAAACAATAAACGTCAAATCCAAATATCACACAAGTCAACATCTGCCACCAAGTTTTCTGATTTCTATTGCGTAATCGTTATGGAATTTTTCTGATTATTCTGGATTTTGTGAGTGCTTCCTTTTTTGTCAATACACCATATCAATACCCCAAAAGGGTAACACATCATAGCGTAGGGCAACGCCCCAATAATATCAAGCCCAAATATATTTTTCGTCATATTCAATACCGTATTTTTTCAGGAAGGCAAGCAGCTCACTCTGAAACGAAACTTTTTTATGGTGTTCCGCCTGATTGTCAATATATTGGCAAACGACACTCAGTTCAGAAGGATTGACTGAAAAAATCCCATATCCGTCTTGCCAGTGAAAATCGGTGTAACGACTACCTTTAGTTTTAATCCATTTTGACGAACCTTTTTTAACTTCCTCAGTGAATTTAACAATTGTAATTTTTTTGGACAAGAAACAGCAAACGTGAACATGATCGTTATAACCGCCGACTTTAACAGGCGGACATTCCAAAACGTTACAAATACCACTGATATATTTCCATAAATCGTCTTTGATTGAATTATTGATCAGTGGTAATCTGTTTCTTGTGCTGAATGTTAAATGGATAACAATTCTTGCGAACGATTGAGCCATTGTTATTATTGGGGCGTTGCCCCGAACGGTTTTCGTTAATCTTTTTCGTAGGGCGTTGACATACGTTATGATATTTGCCCCTTTCAGGGTCGATAAAACGGATGTTTTCTTTCAAATGTAAATCTCCCACAAAATCCGAAACAGTTGTTAATACATGGATCATCTCTTTTTTTGTGGAGTCATCACATTGTGCCTTTTATCAATACACGTTATCAATGCACAGCATCAACGCCCTGAAAGGGCAAAATATCATAGCGTAGGGCAACGCCCTACGAAAGGGATTCACAAACACCACTCGGGGCAACGCCCCAATAATATCAACAATAACGGAAGTTTTTAGTAGTGAGTTTTC
>JAISQS010000186.1 GCA_031274045.1 Planctomycetaceae bacterium
CCACTCAAACAATTTTTACTGTTGCAATAATCAATCACTACCCAATACGTAGTTGAAATGAATACGCTAATTGTTAGAATGAAGCGAGAAGATTTGGATTAGCGCAAAATAAAATTTTACGATAAAATAAAACGAAACAGGTTATTCCAATGACCAAAAAACAACAAACGAATCCTTTGCAAGGAATATTATTTGAAGACAACTACCTACTTCGCATCCATCGGCAACTTACTTCTAGTCCTGATATTGCTATTGCGGAGCTTGTGGCTAATGCGTGGGACGCGGGTGCTTCCAGAGTCGATATTGATATCAATACAGACGAACAAAAACAAGAATGGATTAGTATTCAAGACGACGGAATCGGTATGACAAGGCAAGAGTTTCAGAAAAGTTGGCGAACACTTGCCTATAACCGAGTTAAACATCAAGGCGTGCAAGTCGTGTTCCCCACAAAAAGTAACATGTATAGAGCGGCTTACGGACGCAATGGAATTGGTCGTCATGGACTTTTTTGTTTTGCGGACAGTTATGTTGTTCGATCAAAGTCATCAAAAACATCGGAAGAATTTTCGTATCGAATATCACTCGGTTCAGGTGAAAATCTACTCGTGTTTGAGGAGATTGATTTAGAGCAATCTCATAATATTCATGGAACACAATTGATTGTTAAAGTTGAAAAAAATCGTATCGGGCGAAAAAATATTCTCCAATCTCTGACTCGAAGATTTCTTTACGATCCGCAATTTACAATTTTCGTCAATGGTGAATCGGTTAGTTTGGAAGACTTGAAAAACTGTTTAGAAAAAAGCAAAATTGAGGTTGGCGGAATTTCGCTTGAGTTGAATATACTCACTGCACGAGGGATGGAGCCGGGAATTGCTTTTTGGCAAAGCGGTCGTCTTGTCGGGAGTCCGTCGTGGATTTTGGGCAATGAGTCTATTGCGGATAAACGTACAAAAAATGGTAAAGATTACTCGGTGATTATCAAAACGGACGATTTGACTGATTATATAAAGGAAGACTGGAGCGGATTTCGTGCGGAAAAGATTGATGAATTGAAGCCGGTGTTTGACGCGATTGAATCGTACTTTATTGAGTATTGCCGAAAAATTAACAAAGAAAATTACGACACAATAAAAGAGGAATGTAAGAAGGAATTTTCGGAAGACCTCCGTAATTCATCAACATTGGTCAAACTCGAATTTGAGGAGGCGTTGCGTGAAGTGCAAGAGACTTATCCGAACGCATCCAAAGCGACAATCAAAGCCGTTTTGAATACTGTTGTCCAACTCGGCAAAAAACGCGGCGGCACTGAATTGTTGCAACAAATATCAAACATGGACGACAAGAATATTGAAAATCTCAATACAATATTACGTGATTGGACAGTTCAAGAAGTTTGTGTTGTGCTTGATGAAATTGATCGCCGGATACGGACAATTGATGCTATTGCGAAATTATCGCAGGACAAAAATACTCCAGAGTTGCAAGCCTTGCATCCATTGATTACGGAAGCCAGATGGGTTTTCGGACCGGAATTTGACTCACCGGAATACACGTCTAATAGTTGGCTTGCCACCACTGCGAAACAATTATTCAAGACCGGCAGCAACAATTTAACCGCACCAAAAAATCGTGCTGATTTAGTTGTTCTCGCTGATTCAACAATCTCAATAACGGGAACGTTACATTTTGATTTGGATGGGACAACAGCACTGACGGATCGCGTTTTGTTGATCGAATTGAAAAAAGGCGAATCGACCATTACACGGCAAGAACGTAACCAAATTACAGGCTATGCGGAAGACATCTACGACATGTCGCCGCGTAAAGAAATGTCAATAACAGCATTCCTTGTCGGCTACCACGCTGTTCCCAATGCCGGTGACAACATACTGCGAGACGGCAAAGTCAAAATTCACATCCGTACATTCAGTCACATCGTAGATACCGCAACAAAACGCCTTTTCAAGTTACGCGAAAGACTTCGCGAACATTACGACAAGTTACCCGACGACGAACTTTATCGTGACATCCTGCCGGGTTTTTAACTTTTTTAACCTAATTTTTTTAACTTAACCGCATCAATTATTAGACTTGTTCCAAAACTTTGAAAAAAAGTGTAATGGTTTTTTAGTTTTGTCAACAGATTATGCAGATTTAACAGATTTCAATAAAAAGCTAATCTGTATAATCTGTTGACAAACAACAATAATGGGACAAGTCTATTATGCAAATGGGACAATGAAGTTGACATCGTGGCACGTATGAATAAAAACGAAACGGTAAATTGGAAAAAGGACATTTTGAAGTTTGAAAAAGAACGGTTATTGATTCAGGAACGTTTGGATGCCGAACGGTCTGGATTGTTGCGTAACAAGATGGGGCAATTTGCAACTCCGGTATGTCTCGCGGATGATATTGTGCAATTGGCGTTGGAATTGATGCCGAAAAATGTTCAAATCAGATTTCTTGATCCGGCAATAGGTACGGGAGTTTTTTATTCGGCGTTTCTAAAATCTGTCAACAATCAAAACTTTTGCGCAACAGGAATTGAAATTGATCCTTATTATGGAGAGCATACAAAAAAATTATGGCAATCAACCGGACTGAATTTTTTACTCAACGATTTTACAACATTGCGACCGCCGCAAGATGAGCAGAGCAAATATAATTTTTTGATTTGTAATCCGCCTTATGTACGTCATCATCATATCGATTCGCGGCAAAAGGCATTGTTAAAAGATCGACTCAATGAGAATGGATTTCGCATTTCGGGTCTTGCTGGTTTGTATTGTTATTTTATGTTGTTGGCGGATGCCTGGATGCAATCAAATGGTATTGCCGTGTGGCTTGTTCCCAACGAATTTATGGACGTAAATTATGGTAAAGCGGTCAAGAAATATTTGCTATCACATGTTGAGTTGATCAGAGTTCATCGATTTACGCCGGAAGATGTACAATTTGGTGATGCTCTTGTTTCGTCGACAATTCTTGTCATCAAAAAGAAGTTGCCCGCTAAAAATTCGGTTACATCTTTTACATTTGGAGGAACGTTAAAAAAACCGTGTCACACAAAAATCATTAAACAACTCTCTCTCAATGCCGACGAAAAATGGAGTTTATTGTACAAAAAACAACGTCGAACCGAACAAGATCATATTTCGTTGGGGATGTTGTTCAAAATTAAACGCGGGATTGCAACAGGAGACAATAATTTTTTTATTCTCTCGGAAGAACAGATTCATAAACGTCATTTGAGCTACGATTATTTTTTGCCAATTCTTCCAAGTCCGCGATATTTGAAACAAGCGGTAATTGACGCGGACAAAAAAGGACTGCCGAAGTTACATCAAAAGTTTTTTCTATTTGACTGTGACCAGTCTATCGAAACATTAAAAAAAACTCATCCGGCATACTGGCGATACATCCAAGAGGGAATAGCAAAAGGCATCCAGAACGGCTATATTTGTAAGCATCGCAACCCATGGTACTCACAAGAACAACGACCGCCCGCTTTGTTTGTGAGTGCTTATATCGGTCGTCAATCGGCGAATAAAGAGAATCCGTTTCGGTTTATTTTGAATCGTTCAAATGCAACCGTGACAAATTCATATCTTGCATTTTATCCTTCAATTCTACTACTCGAAATGATTCAAAAAAATAACGGATTAGATGTACAAATTCTCGATTATCTAAATTCGCTTTGTGCTGAATCGGTAATCAAAGAAGGACGTGTTTACGGCGGCGGAATGTATAAACTGGAACCGAGTGAAATGGCAAAAATCGGAGTCGATTCATTGATAGAACAATTAAATCTGACAAAGAATTTTACAAAACAACTAACTTTTTTTTAACTTTTTTAACC
>JAISQS010000195.1 GCA_031274045.1 Planctomycetaceae bacterium
TGTTGGCTGATGGGATTATTTTTCCTTTTGGCTGATAAATTTAACTGACTTGCTGCGGGTAGACCGCAGCTCACAACCTAACAAATTACAATAATGAACCAAAACATAATCACACTCAACCACCTCCAAATCAACACCGAATCCGGACTCAATAAATCACAAGCCGCCAAATCCGCTCGCGAATTCGGAACAAATACACTCACACCACCAAAACGACAAACTTGGCAACAACTCCTCTCCGAAAAATTCAACGACCCAACTATCCGAATACTCATCGCAGCTGCTGTAATTTCAATCTTGATGACTACAGTAGAACGATTTGTGTTGGGGCATGAGAGGGTGAGTTATATTGATTCTTTTGGGATAATTTTTGCTGTTGGGTTAGCGGTGTTGGCGGGATTTTTTAGTGAGCTGAAGAGTGCGCGGGAATTTGATCTGTTGAATCGGGTCAAGGACGATATTAAGATTAAGGTCGTTCGTGAGAGTGAGGTTGTTGAGTTATCGATCAATGAACTTGTTGTTGGTGATTTGGTTCAGATAAATCTTGGCGACAAAGTTCCGGCGGATGGTCTGGTGGTTGAGTCGCATGGGTTGCTTGTTGATCAATCCGTTATGACAGGCGAATCTGTTCCGGTAGACAAAATCCCGCCGAGCGATATTCCCGCCGCATTCGCAAACCTCCGCGAACCCCAAAAAAATCCGTCAAATCACCAAAACCAGCCGCAAGAGTTGACCGACGATAAGCATCAAGTTTATCGCGGAACAATGATCTCCGATGGTCGCGGCAAATTCTTGGTGACAGAGGTTGGAGACCGGACTCGTTTGGGGCAAATTGCGGCGAATCTTGGCACATCGGAGGCGGAGGGTGAGACTCCTTTGACTCAAAAGTTATCTGTTCTTGCGGGTCGGATTAGTGCTGTCGGGATTAGTTGTGCGTTGGCGATTTTTTCGGTTATGTCTTTGTCGTATATTCTTTATTCTGCGTTTTTTGGGCTAGTGATTCGGCATCCGTTTATTTTGGGATTTGTTGTAATTCTTTCGGTTCTTTTGGGACTGGCGGCAACACGTTTTGCCCTTCAACCATTCCTTGCAAAATTGGGAATCGATTTCAACAACCGTATCGTTCGGTACCTATCAAATCTCCCTGCTTTTATAACTCTGTTCGGCATCAATCTCTGTTTTCTTGTGATTTTCGGAGTTGAGGGAGCGTCGGTTGAGGGGCTGGTTCATTTGTATCAATTATTGCTTGTTTCGTTCATTATTGCGGTGACGATAATAGTTGTTGCGGTACCGGAGGGGCTGCCGATGATGGTAACTATTTCACTTGCGATGAACATGATGAAGATGGCAAAAGAGAATTGCCTGATACGGAAACTTGTCGCGTCCGAAACTATCGGCTCGGCAACTATAATCTGCTCCGATAAAACCGGAACTTTAACCCAAAACAGAATGACCGCAACTTGGATATTCGCAAATAACACCGAACTCAACAGCGACCAACTTGACACGATTAAGAATCTCCCTGATTTTGGCAAAATCGCAGATGCCATCGCGGTCAATAGCGACGCGTCGTTGAGGTGCGGTGACGGCAGTCAAGTTGAGCGGATCGGCAATCCGACTGAGTGCGCGTTGCTGATGCTTCTGCACGACGCGGGGTTCGACTACAAAGAACTACGAAACCAAAAAAACACTATTTGGGAACTCCCGCATAACTCCGCACGCAAAATGTCTCTTGCCGCAATCGAACACAACAACATCCAAACCGTCTACGCAAAAGGCGCACCCGAACGCCTGATCGGTTGTTGCTCGCATATCCAAATAAACGGAACTCAACAACCAATCGAACAACACCAAACCACCATCAACAACGCTCTCACAAACGCACAAAATAAAGCCCTTCGCGTAATCGCAATCACAGAAAAAAACCGACCCAAAAGAAATTCTCTCACAAACAACAACCAAGATTTTTTAAATAACAATCGTAGCGAATTTAATAAAGAGCAAAATAATTTTGACAACAAACAAAATAAACCAACCAAAGATCAAGATAAATCACTCAAAACAAATAACGAATTTGTCAACGCACGCGAACACACCAACAACTCACTGGAATTTTTAAGCAATAAACTAAACAAACTTGCCAACAAAAAAAATAACCCGACCAAATCGCACGACGAGTTTAACAACAATCGCGGAGAATTTGACAACAGTACAGAAGAAAATACAGAAGAATTCGGCGAAGGATTTAGCCATGAGGAAAGTGAAGATTTTGTAAAATTCCGAAACAATACTTTGTTGGCTTTAATCGGAATTGAGGATCCGATTCGGGTAGAGGTGCCTCACGCAATAGATGTTTGCCGCGAGGCTGGTGTTGCCGTCAAGATGATTACCGGAGACGCTGAACCGACCGCAATCGCTATCGCCAAAAAAGCAGGTATCTTGTCGGCGGATTACGTGTCGGGCGATGTGGATTCGGAGATTTTACACGGCGAAGTGGTATTAACATCGTCGGAGTTGGCGGATTTGAGTGATGATAAACTCGCGGTTGTGATTCCGCATCTGCGGGTTCTTGCCAGATCGACACCAATCGATAAACTACGGCTCGTCAAAGCAATGCACAAACAAGGCGAAGTAGTCGCAATGACCGGCGACGGAACAAACGACGCACCGGCTCTGAAATTCGCGGATGTCGGAATCGCAATGGGAATAACCGGAACGGAAGTCGCGAAAGAAGCGAGCGATATTGTGCTAATCGACGATAATTTTAAAAGCATCGTCACCGGCATCTGGTGGGGAAGAACTCTCTACCAAAATATTCAACGCTTTCTCCAGTTTCAACTCTCCGTCAATCTCGTCGCTTTGACGTGTGCATTGATAGGACCGCTGGTCGGTGTGGCTTTGCCTTTTACCGTCTCGCAATTGCTCTGGATCAATATCATCATGGATACATTCGCCGCAATAGCACTCAGCACCGACCCGCCGCGCCCAAACGCCATAAAACGGAAACCAATCAGAAGAGATGAATCCATCATCACCAAATCTATGGGATTGAACATTCTTATTTGCGGTGTTTATCAGGTTTTGGTTTTGGGGTTGGTTTTGGGGTTCAATTTATTGGGGGCGGAACAGGCGTTTGAGTTCCACTCTTTGCCAAATCAACAGGCTGGCTCACTCCAAATCCAAACGCTGTTCTTTACGACATTCGTAATGTTCCAATTTTGGAATATTCTGAACTGCCGCTCATTGAGACTGGACGAATCCCCTTTTGCCATGCTGCACAAAAATCTCTCGTTTCTTGCAATCATCGCAATTATTGCCGTTATCCAAATCAGCATGGTACAAGTAAGCGACTACCTGCCGTTTATCGGAAAAATTTTCCGCACGGAATCACTCTCGCTTATTCACTGGATAAAAATTGCCGCACTCACAATAACCATCATCCCCGTCGCCTACCTCGCAAGATACATCACAAACAGACTCCAACTCGAAGTGTAGAATTATTTTTATATATTTTTTTTAACGCGGAAAACGCGGAAATACGGAAAGCGCGGAATACGAACTTCCGCGTTTTCCGCATTTCCGCGCTTTCCGCGTTTAAAAATATTTTTATTTCAACTCCCAATATTCTTCCATTACCTTCCCTTACCTTTCTGTGAATAAAAAATCTGAATATTTATTTTGCTTTTCTGAAACTGTAACCTAAAATCGGTTGTGGGCAGATTTGGTTCTGTGGTTTGATTGGTTTTTTGTTATTTTGGTAATGAGGGAGAATGAAATATGAAGAGAGTAATTTTATTTTTTGGTCAGGTTCTTTTGGCAAGTCTGATAATTTTTGGTGTTGCCGATGCATTTTGTCAGGTGTCAATTCGTCCGATTCGTCCGCAATTTCACGAGTACGACCCGACCGGCGAATATGATTTTCACGCCGGTATACATTCCGGCACGTGGACACTTCGCCGCGAACAGATATTGGAAGCCGAAAGCAAAAAACCGCAACACGCATGTTTTGATCCGTATTGTCAACGTTGCTCAAAACATCTTGCCAACTACGGTCACGAATACCAATACATTCACGGAGCAAACCAAGCGAAATTTTTTTACCGCAATACATGGAAATCCATCGCCCCCGCCGTCAAACGCGGCTACGACGAACACGGATACCAAAACCAAAAATACGGTTACCCCGCCGGCGTAATGTCTTGGGAATACCAACAAGTCCTCAACCACGCAATCTGGGAACAACTACAATACCGAAACGCAAAAGAGATTGCTGACGCGGCGCGATTTCGTTTTGAGGCGTTGGAAAAGTTGTGTGCGGATTCGGAGCGGCGGGCTGCGGAATCGAAATCGGTTTGGGATTATCAAGTTGAGCGCGGGGGATGTGTCGGTATGTTGGGTAACGCGGTTGAGGCGGTAGAGGTTTTGCCGTGCGAGCCGCAAGCTCCGCCATGCGTGAAAAAATTGCGGACAAAAAAGCCGACCATAACAACCGTCTTGATACCAACCCAAGAAGAACTGAACTTGTCATGCGAATATTGCAAAGCCCAAGCAAAATTTATTAAAGATTCCGCATACTTGCAAGATGTCAAAAATGTTCTCAAACAAGCAAAAGCTGAAGCCGAGTTGACTGCCAAAATTGCTGCGGATTGGGAGAAAGTCGCAAAGTTGAGCAAACCGGATGCCGACCGCGCCGCAATATTCAGAAAAATATGGCACAAACCGCCGCGATACCAAGAAGTCTTCGCCGCGCAAGGAGTGACATTGGACGAAGTCCTACAAAACGCCGCACAACAAGAAGCCCAAAACGCACAAAACAACGAAAACACCCCAGTCGAACTAAATATAGACCAAGAAGAAAACCCACCAAACACAAACGAACTTTT
>JAISQS010000201.1 GCA_031274045.1 Planctomycetaceae bacterium
CGCAGATTTTTAGGATATTCACAGATTTTATTTAATTTCTATTTGTGTAAATCCATAAAATCTGCGTTATCTGTGTGCTTAATATAACTACAGTATCAGGGCAACGCCCCAAAAAATAAAAAAACAAAACGATATTTATGAGAACGATTCGGGTAACGATAATTTTGCTTTTAGTGTTGTTGATGATTTATCAGGTGTTGGGTTGTGGTCGTCGGGTTCGGCGACCGGCTGATTTGCCGCCGCTTACGCCTTGCGTTATATCGGTTACGTTTGGTGGTGAGGTGATGGATGGAGTTGGAGTTTTGCTGACACCTGAGGACAGCAGTGTCAACAAATGGAGTGCCGGTGGTCTAACAGATTCGGAAGGCAAAGCAAAAATGGTAACGAGTTCGGCGTTTGATGGAGTTGTGCCGGGTAATTATGTTATTTCGTTTAGAAAGTTGGACAAGCCGGTTGACATGAATGCTCCTCCGTCATTGATTCCGCAAAAGTACATCACCGGCATATCAAAAGAAACAATCACAATAACAACCGATCAATCAGAATATATACTAACACTAGACGGACTACAAAAATAATTACCAAAAAGGTAGTCATCTAAAAGAAAGTTCCTGATTATTTCGGATTTTGTGGTGTTCGCGCATTGCGGTTTTTATCAAGACGCTGAAAGGGTAACATATCAAAGTTAGCGACGGTAGCTTGCCCCCGACGAGATGGTGCGGGAATCGTGTTGATATTCCAAACCGTCACCCGTCGGCGTAGCCGACAATAGCCGCGAAGCGGCGCGGACTGGAACGCGGGTGTCCCGCCCGCCTCTGTGCGTAATAGAACCGAACAAGTTTGAACTGAATGCCAAGACATGTTGGCAAACGCAAGGTGGGCAAACGTAAGGTGGGTAACCGACCGCCGGGCTTTCTTGGTGAATAACGTCGGCACAAGCCGACAACTGGATCGCCAACACGCACCGGAATTTCTATCGCCCAAAACGTAGGGCGTTTTGGTTTTTCCGGTGCGTTTTGGCGATCCCGTTGTCGGCGAGCGATAATGATTCACTGGCGACGTAACCGCCCAGCGGTCGGTTGCCCACCTTACATTACCGATGCGTTTTGGCGATCCCGCTGTCGGCGAGTACGCCGACGCTATTCACCAAGAAAGCCCGGCGGTCGGTTGCCCCCTTACGATCACTAACACGTTTTGGCGATCCTATTTTGGCTTTTGCCCTTTCAGGGCGAGAGTTATTGGGGGCAATTTTTTCACAGGGCGTTGCCCTGTGCTATGGGCTTTTTGCCCCGTTGGGGCGTAAAAAAAATCGCAGCAACGTAAGGTAGCCAACACCGCTTGTCGCGTAGTTATACTTCCGGCAAAACACCGAAAACGACAATAACATCAACAACCAATTAACCGACATTGATCCACGAATCAATCTTGTCGAATGTCCAGGGGTCGCGTTGTGTACGGTTAAAGGAAGCGTGTTTGTTTGCTTCTTCCGCTCGGTCGCCTTCGAATGTTTCCGATTTGGGATTCCACTGCAATTTCGCACCGCCGAGTAACATTGAGATATTGCCCATGTGCGCGATGGTGTGTGTCCGGTGTCCGCTTTCGGCTGTGTAATAACACTCCTTGCGATCTTTGACGCGCAACGAAAAATCGATGTGTTCGCCCCCTGCCCAATTGCGGTCTTGCCAACGCACCGTGCTTTCCGAACGACCGTAATTTTTGCGATTCGGAGCGGAATCGTCAAACGTGATTTCCAAAAGTTTCGGATCGCTTGCCCGCAACGGTTGTTCACGCCAGCCGCGAGTCAGAACCCAGCCCTCCGTTCCCTCAACTTTAAGACCGGCAACCTCCGTTTTGAGTTCCATTGTAACGCCGTTTGCGAACTTGTAGGACAAATTAAAATTTTCCGCTGTATTCCAAACATCATCTGCTTGCGGGAAAACGCCGGTTCCAGAAACTTCGGCGGGACCGCTGCCATCCATGTCAAGTACCCATTGAGCCAGATTCATCATGTGAGGACACCAATCCGTAATCACACCGCCGCTGTACGCAAAATTCCAACGCCAGTTGTAATGATGCCGCGCCGGAATGTACGGCAAAAGCGGCGCGGGTCCCGTCCACATTTCATAATCAATATGTTTCGGAACTTCAGCCGGTTGAAAATTCAACGGACGCTTCATCGGATCGCGGCTTGTCTTGTTGCCCGGCGGAAGCAGAACTTTGACGTGTCTGATTTCTCCGAGATGCCCGTTTCTTGCCAGATTGACCACCTGTTGGAATTGGTCAACCGAACGGACTTCACCTGCCGTTTGATAAACACGTTTTGTCTCTTTTTGAACTCTAACTAAAAGTTTGCCCTCCTCTATTGTCAGCGTCGGCTTTTCGCAAATCACATCCTTGCCCGATTTCATTGCAAAAACAGCCATCGGAACATGCCAGTGATCCGGCGTAACAATATCCACCGCGTCAATATCCTTGCGGTTCACCAAATCACGGAAGTCACTGTAAATGTCACAACCTTTGTAGTCGGCACCTGATTTTTTGGAATAAAAATCGTTGACCTTTTTTTGTGCGGCAGTAACATAATTCCGATCAACATCGCAAACCGCGATGACTTGCTGCATTGGATTTTTGAACATCAAGTTGAGATTCCAACCGGCACCGTGCGAACCGCAGCCAATCAGCCCCATCGTAATCCGCTCGCTCGGAGCCACTCCACCATCCAACCCCAAAACAGAAGCCGGAACAACAAACGGCACGGAAACCGCCAATGCCGCAGTTTTCAAAAAAGTACGACGTGAAGTCGTCATAAAATTCTCCTTGTATAAAATGAAAATCTGTTAAATCTATATAATCTGTTGACAAAAATCAGACTATATAGGACAAGTTTAATGTTTCTAATTATTTCGGATTTTGTGTGGGTGTTACACTGTGTCTTTTATTCGCAGTATCAACGCCCTGAAAGTAGAGACGCAATGCATTGCGCCTCTACATTAGCGTAGGGCAACGCCCTACGAAAGAGATTCACGAACACCACTCGGGGCAACGCCCCAATAATATCAACAATAACGGAAGTTTTTAGTAGTGAGTTTTCTGTAAGGATTATATTAAAACTGAAAACTAAAAACTTCCGCTTGGTCT
>JAISQS010000212.1 GCA_031274045.1 Planctomycetaceae bacterium
TTATTGGGGCGTTGCCCCGAGTTGTATTCGTGAATCTCTTTCGTAGGGCGTTGCCCTACGCTATGAGCTTGTTGCCCTTTCAGGGCGTTGATACTGCGATGAAAGACACAACGTAACACCCCCACAAAATCCGAAATAATCAGCAAAATTACAAATCGCAATATTTCGTATTATGAAAAAACTGATCATCAATGCTGATGATTTCGGATTTTCGCCCGCAGTAAATAACGCAATCGTGGATTGCGCAACCAGCGGAAAAATCACCGCAACAAGCCTAATGGTAAACATGCCCCACGCCGAAGATGCCGCAAAAAACATAAACGAAAAATTGAATAAATTAAGTTTAGGTTTGCACTTCACCCTGACAAGCGGCAAGCCCGTAACCAAACCGGAAAAAGTAAACTTGCTCGTAAATTCACATGGAAATTTTCAATACGGCTACATGGGACTTGCGGCAAAATTAAAATCACATCAACACAGAGATTTTTTGAATCAGATACAAATTGAATTTTTTGCCCAAATGGAACTGATGGATTTTTTAGTTGCAAAATATAAGTTGCAATTTGATCACATCGATTCACATCAACACGTTCATTCTATTTCAGGACTGTTTGAATTTGTAGCGTCAGAAGCGATTCGGCGAAATCTATTTTTGAGGTTTCCACAAGAAAATTTCGGCGATAGAAAAAGATTGCAACGAAGATTTCGACAATGGTTGCCGACAGGATTTTTGAAACGAGCGATTTTGAATTGGAATTTACGAAACGCAAGAGGACAACATAGCTCGTCAAAAAACATCGTGTATTTTGGCATACTCGACAGCGGACGAATCGACGATGACGCTCTATCAGAAATGATCCGCGTTATTGCCGCGACGCGCGATGATAACAAATTTTACGAAATCAATATTCATCCGTCCGATTTGACTGCCGTAACAAATCACAAAACGTTCGACGAAAATAAAAACGATAAACAAATATTTTGCTCAAAAAACGATCTATCTTTTCATTACTCAACTTGGCGGACAAAAGAGCTGCAAACCCTACAAAACTTAGACCCAAACGAATTGTTAAAAAATCATAATATCAAACTCGCCGGATTTTCTGATATAGACTGAAGCCGGTAAAAATAAAGAACAATCACGCTCGACGTACCATTATTGATGTCTCAAGTGTCAGTAGTTTAAAATCGTTATCATAATTATCGTACATTAAATATGTCATCATTGCAAACATCACAAACATCACAAAACGTAAGTTTGGCTGCTGATTTTTCGTATAAGACGGCGGTGTTTTTATTTTGGTCGGTTGTTATTTTTTTTGCGGCATTGTGGGTTATTTTGCCGTCGTTGTTTTATTCGGCGTATCGAATTAGCGATGTTATTGAGCTTCAATGTATCGCGCGTGAATGGGTTCTTTCGACTCGCAAACATCCGATGCTCCCCGCGTGGATATTGGAATTGGTCAATATTTTGACGAATCGGACTTATGCTGCGCCGTATATTGCTGCTCAGATTTGTATGATAATAACGCTGTGGTCGGTTTGGCAACTTGGCAGGCAAGTGCTTTCGGAAAAGTTGGCGTTGATTGGTTCGTTTGCAATACTTCCGTATTATTTTTTAACTTATCATTCGCTTGTTTATAATCAAAATACTACTTTGATTGCGTTTTGGTCTCTTTCGGTTTATTTGGTTTTTCGGGCGTTGCAAACGAATCGGATTTGGTATTGGTTTATATCCGGTGTATCGATTGGTCTTGCGTTTTATGCGAAGTATCCGGCGGCGTTTCTTGTCTTGTCGTTATTGATTTTTATGTTTACACAGCAAGAAGGAAGGCAACGATGGCGAGAGATTGGTCCTTATTTGACAATGATAACAGCACTCTTGATTTTTTTGCCGCATATAATTTGGCTGTATCAATATGATTTTGCGACAATTACTTACGCCCAATCACGTCATACGTACACAAATCAGATATTTCGCATTCTGTCGCCAACAATTTTCATAATTTTCCAGTTGGAGCATTGGATAACTATTTTCGTTGTGCTATTTCCTTCGTTAGGTTTTTTGTGGCGGTGGCGATTTAGGTCGATAGAAAATGACAAAGAAAGATTTTGCGAGAGGTATCTTTTTTATTGTTTTATGATTCCATGTGCGATTTGTGTTTGTATTGGCGCGATAAAAAATTACTGGTTGTCGCCGAGTTATGGGGCACCGTTTTGGACATTTTTGGGAGTGTGGTTACTATTGCGATTTCGAGTCAAGATGCATCCGAATATTTTTGTGATGACATTGAAATATGTTGCGTTGTTGGAGGTTGTGATGTGTATGATTCTGGTGGTTTCGGCTCTCAGTCCTCACGTGACCGGCAAGCAGAAAAAGCAATTTTTACCAATGCGTGAGCTTGGTGCTGAGTGTGATCGGATTTGGTACTCGCAATTCGATGTACCTTGTCCGTATGTTACCGGCGACTGGTTTATTGCCGGATTTGCAAGTTACGCAATGAAAGATCGACCGCGCGTCCATTTTTATTGGAACATCCACGACGGCGACATACATAATCCCAACTCTTTGCCAACAGGAACATGGTCAACCGATTCAGATGTCAACAATCATGGCGGAATAGTCGTCTGGCAAATAACAAATACCGATGAAAATTACGCCCCAAAATACCTGCACACAAGATTCCCAAAAGCAAACATAATACCAAACCCAATCATCCTACCCTACAAAACATCCGCCAAAGTACCACCATTGAAAGTTGGAGTTGCGGTCATTCCGCCGTGAGAGCAGCTTGGGAATTGTTGATGTTGACTGGCGTGAACTTGGAATATCGCTGTTGCCCGCTTGATGTCAGTTCAAAGCATTCTGAAAATCTTTGATCGACTTACAAGTTGCCGCAGTTCGCACCAACGACAATAACTTACCAGCGTCTTGTCGCTCGCATATTGCGTCGACTTTTTTGTAGATAGGTTTAGGGATACTCTTGAACCGCTCGTTATACTTTTTACACTTGAAAATTCCCTTTTCAATTGTAATTACCATGATTTGTAGAGGCGCAAGTCATTGCGTCTCTACTTTGCCCATTATCAATACATGGTATCAATGCGTTGCACCAACGCCCTGAAAGGGCTTAAGCATTAGCACGGAGCATCGCCCCTCGTTATACCACACAAGTTCGCCGCTTCGCGGTGACGGACTGGAACGCGGGCATCCCGCCCGCCTCTGTGCATTAGGAAACCGAACGAGTTTGGAAGGAACGCCAAGATGTGTCGGAGAACATTTGCCGACACGTTTTGACGTTCAGTTCAAACTTATTCGGTTCTATTACGCACAGAGGCGGGCGGGACGCCCGCGTTCCAGTCCGTGCCGCTTCGCGGTAAGTTACATGCACCTAAAACACGCCTCAGTTGCTAACATGACTTGTGCGGCATAACGATATTTAAAGCCTTTCCTTCCCCTTCCCCCTTCCCCTTGTAGTATGTGACCGTGTGTTTCTATTCCTCAACCAATTCGTATATGTTCAGTTCTTTTGTTGGGGTGTTTTTTGTTGTTTTAACTTTTTCGCGTAGTGTGTGAAAGACGCGGAGTTGTTGA
>JAISQS010000251.1 GCA_031274045.1 Planctomycetaceae bacterium
GGTATACTTTTTACACTTGAAATTTCCTCTTTTATAAATTCACAGTGGATATTTGTACAACCAATCCTGAGTCTTAATCGATTCGCAACAGGTAACCAATTTCCCCTCCCTTAATAACAATGAAGCTCCACGCCACGCGCCCTTATCCCCTTATTGTTTGAGTAGAGACGCAATGCATTGCGTCTCTACTTTCAATTTCGAATCGCCAAAAGGCAAAGCAAATCGCTATATTGGATTCAATTCGCCTCAAATTTGATCGTGAACTTTATGGTTAACGAAATAAGGGAATAAGGGCGCGTGGCTGGGTGGCTCATTGGTTATTAAGGGATGGGGAAGTTGGTTACCAGTTACGACTTGGCAAAGACTCATTGCCGGTAACAATATCATTTTGATTGCGATAGTGAAGGGGAATTTTCAAGTGTAAAAAGTATATAACGAGGGCGTTGCGCTGCGTTATGATATTTGATCCTTGCAAAGTCCAGATAAATCGGAAATCTACTTTCAAATATAAACCACCCTCAAAATCCGAAGCAATCAGAAATTTTTCTTCCTAGTCGATTGAAATAATTTTTTTTGTGTGTATTATTCTTCGTCCTTTCGGGGATGGTATTTTTCTCCTCGTTTTGGAATTTTTCAAAGGAAGATGAGGAAGGTAATGGAGGATCATAAAAATATATGTACATTTTGCGCATTAAAATTTGTCTATATATTACAAGAATGAATTTTCGTTTGTTTTGTTTTTTTGCCCGTTTCGCCTTTGAAAATAAAAAATTTCAAAACTAATTTTAACGTGTAAAAAGTATATCTAAACCTTCCATTATCTTCCTGTGATTATTTGCACGAATGATTAGAGAGCTTTGTAGTAGTTTGTTACAATAACTTTTTTACTTGCCTGAAAATAATCGGGCAAAATCCATCACACCTTAAACCATGAACAATTCAGAAAACAATAACGCCCCAACCGAAACCAACTCACCTGAAACCAATTCACCAAATAACCACACCAAAAACGAATCAGACCCGCACGCACCGCAACCGTCAAAATTACTTTTGCCGGTTGCGGTTGCTTTGATTTTTATTCTGCTCTTTTATGCTTATCTGGTTGCCAATGGCTTGCCGCAGAAGTGGACAGAACAAGCGATCTCCGCACATCACGCCGAAAAAATTTCAGACAACACAGAACCATCCGCTCTCAACTCCACACACGAAAACTCTACACCAACAGAACCCGCACACGCATCCGGACAACCGCAAGAGGTGCCCCTACAATCACCAGCCGACTCAACCGCAACCGAACCAACCACAGCCGAATCAACCGCAGCCGAATCAACAGCAACATCCAAACATCAACGACCTCCTTTGGTGATGGTTTTACCTTTTGTTTTGTTGTTGTTTTGTATTGCGTTTTTGCCGTTGATTCCTGCGGCGGAGCGGTTTTGGGAGAGTAACTTGAACAAGTTTTTGGTTGCCTTCTCACTTGGGGTGGTTACTTTGCTCTATTACTTTTTCGGTTGCAATTTTCCTGTCGAGTTACATTGGCCCACGCATCAATCAATCGATCCCTCGCGCGGCGGGTTCGCAATCGCATCAGCAGTATTCACCAACGCTATACTTGACGAATTTATCCCGTTCATTGTCCTCCTCTTCTCGCTCTTCACAATAACAGGCGGAATCCGCATCAACGGAAACCTGATCGCAAGCCCGCTCACCAACTCAATAATAATTTTAATCGGTGCTTTGCTGGCAAGTTTCATCGGAACAACCGGCGCGGCAATGATCCTCATTCGGCTGTTAATTGAGACGAATAAAGAACGAAAATATAAAGTACACACAATTATATTTTTCATTTTTTGCGTCTGCAATTGCGGCGGCTGTTTAACGCCGCTTGGCGATCCTCCGCTTTTTTTGGGTTATTTGAAGGGAATTGAGTTCACGTGGACGTTGCATTTGTGGCGTGAATGGTTGTTTGTCAATCTTCTTCTTATAGGATTGTTTTTCGTTTGGGACACGTTTTGGTATTATCCGCTTGAATCTGCGGAGAGTAAACTTGAGGATATAGAGAATTTTTCCGGTATTAGTTTTTCCGGTCTCAAATTGAATCTTCCGCTTTTGATTGGGGTGGTGGTTGCGGTTGCGTGTTTGGCGCCGAGTAAACCTTTTCCGTTTACGAATTGGCATCCTTGGTTTTTCTTGCGTGAGGCGGTTCAGCTTGGTCTTTGTGCGGTTTCGTTGTTTTTTGGCGGACGGATAATCCGGCGCGAAAACGGATTTAATTTTCTTGCAATCGGCGAAGTTGCCGCACTATTTTTCGGAATCTTCATCTGCATGCAAGCTCCTTTGCAAATCCTAAACGTTGAAAGCCAAGCAATTGTCAGCAGCGCAGAAAAAAATCTCGGTCTTGAAAAATCAAAATTATTCTTCTGGTCAACAGGCTCGCTAAGCTCCGTACTCGATAACGCCCCAACATACGTCGTCTTCTTTGAAATAGCAAAAGCATTGTCGCCGGACAATAAGAACGATTTCAAAAAAGACGAATGGAAAAATACAGATTGGCAAAAGAAACTCGACAACGGAGAACTCGTACCAATCGGAAACAACGGCTACATCGACTTCCGACTACTCGTCGCAGTATCAATCGGTGCCGTTTTCATGGGGGCAATGACCTACATCGGAAACGGTCCAAACTTCATGGTCAAAGCAATCGCCGAACAATCAGGAATCAAAATGCCCGGATTCATGGGATACATGTTATATAGTTGTGTGATTTTGTTGCCGGTGTTAATTTTGATGACGTTTATTTTCTTGTGACGGTTTTTTTTTGACATGTTCGTTGGTATACTTTTTATACTTGAAAATTCCCATTCGCAATCACCATCGCCATAATTTTGTTACCGATATTGATCCCCGACTAACTCACGTTTTACCAATTCGCGTTTTACCAATTCGCGATGTATAATCAACTTCACTTACCTTAATAACTATGCGACAAACGGTGTTGTCTATCTTACGTTGCGGCGAATTTTTTTACGCCCCAACGGGGCAAAAAGCCCATAGCACAGGGCAACGCCATGTGAAAAATCGCCCCCAATAACTCCCGCCCTGAAAGGGCAAAAGCCAAAAGGTACACCAAAACGCACCACCAAAACCAAAACACATTCCGTCTGCCGACAGGCAGACAATCGCCGCGAAGCGGCGCGGACTGGAACGCGGGCGTCCCGCCCGCCTCTGTGCGTAATAGAACCAAACAAGTTTGAACTGAACGCCAAAACGGATTGGTGATCGTAAGGTGGGCAACCGACCGCCGGGCGGGGGTGTCGGCGGAATCCGACAACTGGATCGCCAATACGCATTGGCAAAACCAACACACCCTACGTTTTGGGTGTTTTGGTTTTGCCGATGCGTGTTCCGCTCCACTGTTTTCGGCTTGCTCCGCTCGCCGAAAACGTAACCGCCCAGCGGTCGGTTACCCACCTTACGTTGTCGCCCAACGGTCGGTTGCCCACCTTACGATCACCAACGCAAAAAAAAGATGTGTGGTATAACGAGGCGGGACGCCCGCGTTCCAGTCCGCGCCGCTTCGCGGCAATTGTCGGCTACGCCGACGGGGGTGACAGTTTGGATCACCAACACGTAAACCGCCCCATCGCGTCGAAGGCAAGCCTCCGCAAAATCCAAAGTAATCTGTAAAAATTGATCTGAACGCACCGACTGCTCATTATACAGGGAATAGTTTAAATTCGGATCACCGGCTTGAATGCGTGTTAGTGACTAAATGTTGATTGGAATATTTTCTAAAAAAATAGAATAATTTTATGTTCTTGTCTCAACTATATTTTTCTCAATTCCACTACACACGCTCCAATAAAAATTCAGCCGACCGCTAACAGCCGTCATAACATTCCAACGATGGTTCATTTGAGTTACGCAGAAAAAATTTAATCATGTGTTACGGTGAGTCTATGCAAGCGATAAGACTGATTTTTTGTCCGCGAAATATACACGCAGGATATACACGCAGTATTTATCGCCCGACAAATCAGATGTCAAATTGGAGGAAGAATAAATGAAAACGATAAAAGATCGTATGTTTAATGTTAGCTCAAAAGCGCGTGTTTATTTTTGTGGTTTTACGCTTGTTGAGCTTTTGGTTGTGATAGCAATTATTGGGGTTTTGATAGCGATTCTTTTGCCAGCGGTTCAAGCGGCGCGTGAAGCGGCGCGGCGAATGACTTGCACAAATAACCTCAAGCAGATGGGATTAGCCGTACACAATTTTAGTGATTCGCGGCATGGACTTCCGCCGTTGATTCTTGTTCACAAGCGGATGTCTTTGTTTCCTCTTTTGTTTCCGTATATGGAGCAAGTAGCACTTTATGACAAAATTTGTTCGTTACCTGACGCGTCCGGTGCTACCGGTGATACTCATGTTTTTAGCGGCGGTGCTCTTTGGTGGGACAACGTGACCGATGCCGATAAAAGGCAAATTGGAAGTGTCAAAACATTCTTTTGCCCAACACGTGGTCGAACCGCGCCGGCATACCTGAGAGGCGGCAACTACGCAGGTCCACAACACGACTACGCAGCAGTCTACCGACAAGATAGCGGCGATACATGGTACGGAGAAGCACTAGGTAACGCAAATCATCCGAACGAAAAAGGTATAAATCATTCCAGTCCGTTTCGGCTTGCGGAGACAGATGCCAATGGATGTGCGGCGTGCGGGGATTTTTGTTGCGGTTACGCGGACGCGACACACTTCAGCACAATGACAACATGGTCACCGCGCGATACTTTTGCGTGGTGGTCAGACGGAACGTCGAATCAATTGTTGATTGGCGAAAAACATTATCCGCAAAACCGCCCAATCAAACACGAAGGAAACGGCGGCGATTTCTCATATTTGACAGCGTATCCGTGGCACAATGGAGGTCATTCTATTGTGCGGTTGCTTGCCAATGGAAGTCATACTTTTATTGCAAGAGGACAAGAATATCAAGGATTACAAGACGAAGGTTTTTTACATTTCGGCAGCCCGCACGTAGGAATATGCAATTTTCTCATTGGTGATGGAAGTGTTCACGGCTTGAGTGCGGCAACTTCGAGCGAGATATTGTTTGGGCTTGGGAGTGTTCGTGACGGGAAGCCTGTTTCTTTGTCGCGATAGTGTAAATGATATGCGTTCAAAGCGCGCCGAAAATTTTGACAAAGTAACACAAACAAGATGAGTCAATTTTTAGTGATCGTAAGTTTACACACTAAAAACTAAAAACTCACTACTAAAAACTAAAGTATTTGGTGTTGTGGAAAGTTGCGGATACTTTCCGAAAATCTTTTTTGCGTTGTTAACAAGTTGAGAGGAAATTTATGAAGAGGGTTTATTTTTTTGTGTTGTTGGTTGTGGTTTTATGTTGTGCCGGATGTGGAAGCGGCAAGGTGAAGCTAACCGGCAAGGTAACATTTGAAGATGGCAAAGTGTTATCGCGTGGAATCGTCATTTTCGACAACGGCACAATCGCGTCGAGAGGACGAATCGAATCGGACGGGACGTATGTTGTGGGGACGGATCGGGACAATGACGGCATTAGACCCGGAGCGTAT
>JAISQS010000261.1 GCA_031274045.1 Planctomycetaceae bacterium
GATGGAAAAAAAATTCGTTTGGAGGAATTTTCGGTTTATTTGTTGAGACAGGGGACTAAGGTTGATGAAGTTAAGAAGCCGGAAAATCGGATATTGTTGCAGGAATTTCCGTAGGCGGCTCGGACTGGAACGCGGGCATCCCGCCCTCGTTATACCACACAAGTTTTTTTGTGTGGTGATCGTAAGGTGGGCAACCGACCGCTGGGCGGTTGCGTTTTCGGCGAGCGGAGCAAGCCGAAAACAGCGGGGGCGGAAAACGTATCGGTAAAACCAAAACGCCCAATATTGTAGGGGCGAAGCTTGCCCTCGTCCCCAATGGTGCGGGAAATGTATTGGAATTTCTATTGGCAAAAAAACCTCATTTCGGTATATCAAAGCGTTTCACGCCCCTTCGGGACGAGGGCAAGCCTCGCCCCTACAACGCCAACGTTTTTTGGTTTGGGGCGATAGAAATTCCGGTGCGTGTTGGCGATCCGGTTGTCGGTTTGTGCCGACGTTATTCACCAAGAAAGCCCGGCTCGGTTACACACCTTACGTTTGCCGACACGTTTTGGCGTTCAGTTCAAACTTGTTCGGTTCTATTACACACAGAGGCGGGCGGGATGCCCGCGTTCCAGTCCACTTCCGCTACGCGGAATTTTTTTTCCTTGCCGCTTCGCGGCGAACTTATGTGGTATAACGAGGGTCAAGCCCTCGTCGCTAACGTCTAACGTCTAACATCTAACGCCTTCCTTTGCCTTCCCGCATTTCCTGTTTTTCTGTGAATTATTTGCACGAATAATCAGAGGACTTTGGACTAGGCATTGAAAAATTTGTCCAATCTATCCAGCAACTCTTGCAAGAAAAAACGCGGATACGCAAGATTCAACCGCTCAAAAGATTCACCGCCAGCCCCGAAAATATACCCACTCTCAAAAAATATCCCAAGCCGCTCCCGCAACACCCGCGCACGCTCCGCATAATCAAGATTAACATTCGCAAAATCAAGCCATTGCAGATACGTCCCCTGCAACGGAAACACACCCACCCTCGATAACCTTTCTCCCAAAAAATCACGCACCAAAACATGATTCGCATACAGATATTTCAACAATTGCTCAAACCAGTCCTCCGATTCATTGTACGCCGCAACCACAGCCGCCGCCGCAAAACAATTCGGCGCATGAAACCCAAAATTCCCCGCCGTCTGCTCAAACCGCTTCCGTATGCTTTCGTTTTGGATGACGATATTTGAGATTTGTAATCCGCACATATTGAACGACTTAGAAGGAGACGTACAAATGATGGAGTTGTCAATAAACCGAGACGGCAATGTCCCAAAAGGCGTATGCTTGAACGGAGGAAAAATGACATCAGCATGGATTTCGTCAGCCACAACCATAACGCTATGGGTTGTGCAAATTGACGCGAGCTGCTCTAAATCATCGCGGCTCCAAACTTGACCGATTGGGTTGTGGGGGTTGCAAAGTATGAGCATTTTCACTTGCGGATCAGATGCTTTACATTCCAAATCGGCAAAGTCGATTCGATAACTCAACTCTTCCCGAATGAGCGGATTGTTTACTACATTGCGACCGAGTGATTTTACCGACGCGTGAAACGGGCGGTACACGGGCATTTGCACAATCACACCGTCTCCGGTGTTGGTGAACGCTGAAATCGCATAATGAATCGCAGCCACAACACCGGGCGACAAAACCACACAATCACGCTCAACACGCCAACCATGACGACGAAACATCCAAGAAATCAAAGCATCATAATACTCACCAGTCGGCAACGTATAACCATAAACCAACTCAGAAGCAGCACGTTGAACCGCACGAACAATCGCAGGCGCCATACAAAAATCCATGTCCGCCGTAGATACCGCCATCAATCCCAAACCATCACCAGAACCAAATTTGACACCAGCCAAATTCCTTTTGACAAAATATTCCTTAGCATGTTCCCACTTAATTGACCCGCGATCAAAACGATCAACTAATTTGTCAAAATCATACACCTCACCCGATACACCCATAAAATTACCCTTCTGTAACATCGACTCCAAAACATCGACCCTATAACATCAACCAAAAACAGATTCACCACAAATCAACCAAAACGAAATATTATTGCCGACCGTCTTCGCGGACATTGTCGGCGTGTGTATTTACAGTAGTCGGAAGTATTGATGAATGTCTGTTGCGGCATCGACATTTTACGCAAAATCGTAAAAATCGTTACAGTTTTACCCGTTTTCATCCGATTATGCCGATATACGGGAACAAGTATAGGCGGCAACATTGCGTTTATCTGTTGTGTTGGGGCGGGCGTGGTGTTGGTATTTTTTTGTGGTTAAGCGTCAAATGAATGATGTTTTTGTGGTTAAGCGTCAAATGATGATGTTATTACCGGGGCATTAAAAAAGGCTGGAAGACTTTATGCAGTGAGGCATTGGTCTCGTTGACTAAAACCTCACCGGCTAATGTCTGTTATGTTTTTTGAGTTTTGGAGCAAGTCTATTGTATTATCCGCATCAGACGGTTGTTTGATGTTGACAAATTGAGAGGGAACACGATGAACGGGAATTATAGAACAAATGCCGCATTGAACGAGCCGTACTCGTCCGGCGATCAGTCCGATACGATATTTAATCACGATCTGCTTGGAGGACTTTACCCCGATGAATCGGATTCAAATTCCGATAGCCCGCAAAATAATATGCCGCAAGGTATCATTATTGCCCACATGCCGGACTTAGGCGGCTACAAACCACTCCCAAATAACTCCGCCCAAAATTATCAGTACGAAGACGAAACATATCACGCAGGTATCTTGGGGGCGTTTTATCATTTCGGCGCGGGACTTTTTGCCGCAATATTCGGAACACGGCAAAACACACGCGAAGAACTTGACGACACCGATATTTTGCCGACAACAAATCACAAATCACACCATGATTCGTTCCCCGATTCATACCAAAGTCCACGCCAACGGAACTCGTATCAAGTACCGTTTTCGCGTCTTGTTGTTGCGGGGATCATTGTTCTGTTTTGCGGAATCGGTCTGATTGTACAGCATCAATTGGCAAGCAAAGAATCGAGCGACTCGGACAAAAAGGAAGGGACTGTTGTAATAAATCGTGATGGAGTTGCTGCGTCAAATAATGCGTCAAATAACGCGGCAGAGAACGCCGCAACAAATAACGCTCCGCCGAAAGTTATTGACGCACCGGCAGCGAAAACCGCCGCCGATGTTGGAATAAGCAGTACAAAAGACAAAAATAATCCGCTCACAACCGCAGCCGCCGCAAAGAATTCTCCAAACCAGCACGCACCCGCCGCGCCCGCCGTAGCCGTTGCAAACAGCACAACCAAACCCAAACCAAACCCGGCACAAAACCAAAATAAAACAGAACAAGAACTGAATAAAACGGCAGAAAATAAAGTTGAGAGCGGTTCGCTTTGGGATCGACAAGTCACGGATAATTATTCCCCTTGGGTTAAGCCGTCTCCTTCCGCAGCAAGCAACTCAACAAACAACATCCGCTCCGCCGCAACTGAAGACCCAAATGATCCAACTTCAAAAAACGCATTGATCCCTTCGCACTTTCCGCAAGATCAACTTTCAAATAAACACGCTTCTTTTGCCGTCCCTAAATCCCCGATTGCCAACCCAACACAAAATCCAAACACCGCGAAGACTTTTTACGACAGCAATTTCAACACCAATTACAGCGGCTATCCATATCACAGCGGTTACTCAAATAGCGCGGCAACAGAACGGATCACTCCGCCGCCGTATGCCAACACTTCATCGACAGCGTTGATTAAACAACCTTTTCACGCTCCACCAGCAATGCCTCCGGCAGCCGGTCGGATCATTGTGGCAGACGCACAAGGAACGTACCGCAACCACTACGGAAATCACGCGGAATTTACAACAGGCGGACATGTCGCACAACAAAACCAAAATTTGAACTACTCAAACCAACCCGTCACTCCAAACAGACAAATAAACAGACAACCCGCCTACCTAACCGCGAACCCGAATTATCCAAACCAGAACTACCTGAATCCGAATTATCCAAACGCGAATTACACGAATCCGAATTATCCAAACGCGAATTACACGAATCAAAATTACCCAAACACGAATTATCCAAACACGAATTATTCGAATCAAAATTATGCAGCCCAATATTACCCGCCAACGAATTATTCAGCGAACAATAACTACTCAAATAACTCACCAACACCGCCGCCGACTTATTACAGTCCCGCATACCCAAATTATCCATACCCGAATAACACATACCCACACGCAACATCACAAATCAACCAACCACAACGTTAGTACAAAGTTTTCTAATTGTTCGTGTGTGATTTAGATGATTTTCACAGGAAGGTTAAGGAAAGGTAATGGAAGAATATTTAAAACTTCCATTGCCGCGAGGAACACAACTGATTACGCGGATTGAGCAGATTTTTAATAAAACTTTTCTGATTGTTTCGTTTTTTGTGGGGCTTTTACATCGTGCTTTTTATTAAGCACTGTGTCAATGCAAAGTATCAACGCCCTGAAAGGGCAAAATATCATAGCGTAGGGCAACGCCCTACGATAATTGATTATAAATAACCTTCGCCCCAACGGGGCAACAATATCAGACCAAGCGGAAGTTTTTAG
>JAISQS010000343.1 GCA_031274045.1 Planctomycetaceae bacterium
ATTGACGATCCGGTGTTGTTGGAATCATTGGCGGTTGAGGCGGCGGTGTGTGGTTCGCTTGCGGAGTTTAAGGCGGGCTTGAAATAGGTCGAACGGCAACTTCTCATTACTTCTTTCCAACACAAAAAGACGGAATACACGAAATTTTCATCAATACCGCCGCGAAAATAATTTCGCCTTAAAAAATATCTTGTCAACAGATTTTGCAGATTTAACAAATGTTACACTTGCGGCGGTCATAAAAATGACGTTAGGTGGGGTAAAAACATACATTTATGACCGCCAAAAGTATATTTTTATATTCTTTGCGTTCTCTGCGTCTCTGCGCGAAACAAGAAAATATTTCGCGCAGAGACGCGGAGAACGCAGAGAGTTTTTTTATTGTGAGAATTATTTTTAGTTTTTTTATTTTCAACGCAGAAGTCGCGGAAGGACGGAAAGAGCGGGGAAATTTTTTAAAATTCGTTTTCCGCCTATTCCGCGTTTTCCGTCTTTCCGCGTTAAAAAATAAAAACTTTGCGTTCTCTGCGTCTCCGCGCGCAACAAAAAAATATTTCGCGTAGAGGCGCGGAGAACGCAGAGGAATGAATTTTTAATTTTTCGTTTCCCAAGTCGGTGTTGTTGGCAGGTATGAATTGAATTTATCTATTAAAGTTTCTTGGTATTTTCCGGCAAAAGAACCGGCGAAAAATTTATCAATTCCTTCGTCGTGTAGTTGTTTCCAGCTTGTTTCTTCTGCGCCCGGGTTTATTGGGAAGAAGAGGGCGTTGACGGCTTGTGCTGCTTTTAAATCGCCCGGAGCGTCTCCGATCATTAGGACTTTATCTTTTTCAAATTTGCCGGATTTTATAGCGAGTTCGAGAGCTGCTTTTTTTGTTCCGGCTTCTTGCCCGTAGATTTCTACGACATACTTGTCAATATCCTGATTCTTCCACTCGCGAACGAGAGCCGCCGACGGCGTAGCGGAGACAACAATAACATCCGCAGCCGACTGCATTTTTTGCAACGATTCTCTAACGAACGGAAACGGCGGCACACCATCACCGACAATATCATCCACAGCCGTGTTGATTGCCATTGACCACTCTAACGTCTGCGTGATGAGCGGATTGTTCGCGCGCTTCTCCTCAACAACCAACGCAGGATTCCCCAACTGCGACTCGCGGCTTATCCAGTCAGTCAAAGGCGACAAATCCGGCGGCAATACACCACGCGACCTAACCTCAGGACGCAAAAAAAGCAGCCGCAACGTCTCAACCAATGCCGGAAAACGATTGATACCGCGCGTTTTGGAATAGAGATTGACGAACTCAAATGTCTCTCTCGCGTATTTGCTCACTCCTTGCAAATGCCAATACTTAACCGTCGCCGGTACAAAACATTCCTTGTGCTTCAACTCCATCGTGTCAAACGCACAACCATCAGAATCAATACCGATTAAAAAAGATTTAGTAAACTTCTTTTCATCGCTCACAAATATTTCTTTGCTCATATCAAAAAAACTTTCTTGTTCTATGCGTAACCTTACGCCATCAATCTCAACTCAAAATTTCACCACACATCAAATTCATCGAATCCATAAAACAGATACCAACAAATCAAAGATCAATAATATACGAAGCTCCGTAATCTGTATTCGAGGGAATTATTTTACCAAAAAACTTAACCTTTTTCAGCACGCAGATGACGCAGATTGTAAAGATATTCGCAGATGAAGAAGAACAGGTATTTATAAAAAAATCTGTGCAAATCCTAATAATCTGTGTTATCTGTGTGCTAAAAAATGTTTGTTGTAAATAAGGTTTGTTTTTTCTACAGCATTGGAAGTATTTCACTGATGTATTACTAGAGAACTTTGTAGTATACTTCCGGCGGTCATAAAAAGACGTTATGCGTGTGATGCGTTATGCGGAAGAAGGCAGGAAAGCATTAGACAACGAACCTCACTCCTCCCTGCCTAATGCCTCCCGCCTCTACGGGGTAAAAACATACTTTTATGACCGCCGGAAGTATAATTTGTGGAAATGGCTAATTTTTTTCAGAAAACCAGATTTTTTTGTCGTGTTGCAACAAAGGGCTTCAATGATTCGGGCAATGGTTTGGCGTGATCGGCAATGTATTTTACAAGTGTATTTTCGTTATCATAGTATCCGATCTGGTTTTTTTGAAATATTTCTCGGAACGTTTCAAAATAACCTGATTTGTTTCCTTCGGCGTTTGCTAATAATATCATTTTTGATGCGCCCCATTCTGTGCCGTGTTTTGCCAAAAGCCCGCCTACTGCCAGACCAAAACCTGCTTGTTGAGCAAGATTGGCGGGAGTAATAATTCTCGGCACAACTATATTTATACTTTCATTCAAAAAAACCAATGCCGGTTGAATACTACTTTCATACTCGTGAACTTCGACTTTTTTCGGAACAGCGATTTTTTCGAGCATGTCGTCTTTGGTTTTGTAAAGCATCGTCAGCAAATTTTTGGTAGGACAATACCGTTTCAACTTCGGTGTTTCGGTTTTTTGAATGTCATCGTTGAAAAGTCGCAAAAAGAGCGTATCGAGATCTGCTTCCGGTTCTGAAATCAATATTGTACGAATATCCGTAAAATGAATATCGTTGACAAAAGTTTTGAGATACTGTTTGATCGATTCGACGGAGAGGTTTTCAGAGAGCTTTTGAAATTTTGTCCGTAATGAATTTTTGTAATCGTCGAAATAGAGATCGCTGCTGATATGTTTTCCGAAAATCCTTTCGATTCGCCGATGACCGGTTGTCATGCGAGCGTCAATGAATTGGAGTTCAGGACAAAATAAAAGAACACCTATTCCCGCAACCTCCATGAGTGTACGGTCAGGGCAATACTGAATCACACTATAATATCCACAATAATCTTTCATAAGTTCAATCTCCTAAAAATTTCAATCGCACAAAGGAATCCGGTTAGAATCAGCGTCAAAAAGTTGCGGGTAAAGTTCACGGGAAACATATTCTGCCCGTTGAACGATAAAAGAGCAAAGAGCATCACGTTTTGTCGAATTAAAATCCCATTCTTCGGGAATCTGATCAACGATATTCCGAATTTGATGTTTTTGTATTTGTGACATTTGCTCTTGTACTTTCCGAGCAGTTTTCTTGGTAATAAATGTTTTAAATTCGGGAAACAAGCCGAAAACAGCGGGGTCTTTGATGCAGTCAATAGAACTTAACATTCTGATTTGCAATTCATCTGAAAAACATTTAAACGCTTCGGAATGATCAATAGCTTTTATACTTTTTATACTTGAAAATTCCCTTCACTATCGCAATCAAAATGATATTGTTATCGGCAATGAGTCTTTGCCAATTCGTAACTGGTGACCAACTTCCCCATCCCTTAATAACCAAC
>JAISQS010000362.1 GCA_031274045.1 Planctomycetaceae bacterium
TACCTTGATTATTGTAGAAATTCTCAAATGTACGCTCTTCAAGAGAATCGTTGATACCTTCAGCGTAAGCCGATATTTTTCCATTGTCATCAATTGACACATAGTATCCGTTATCAAAAGTGAACCCATTATAATTATACGGAGCCGTAAATATAATATCGCGTACTTTACCATTAACACATTGAATTGTACCGCCATAACTCTCTTTTGTCCGTTCCCATTTGTAAAGTTGAGCGAGATCGCTAGGTCTTTTCATATTCGCGATATATTCAATACGTCTTAAAACGGCTTCCACTTTTTTGTCGTTGGTTTTGGGTAATGTTACCGGCTTGAAAGAAAAAAAAGTTTTAGGCGGATTATCAATATTACTCTTTTCAAATTTCTCTTGTATCAAATGAGGTACTGGTGGGACAATTACTTTACGTTTTTGAATAAAATTTAGATTTTTTTTTGTAACGATATTTTTATTATCGTCCCATTTTATTACTGATATTATTGGTTGCTCTCCTTCATCTAAAAAGAGATCATAATTAATTGTAAATTCTGTCAACATACCTTTTTTATTAAATTGCATACAACCATAGATACCGCCTATAGTTTTGCCATATTCCGTAAATACAGCCATTATATGTTCAAGATTATCAGTCTTATCGATTCTATAATTTATAAAACCAGCCTGATCGGACTCAAAAAAATAAGAATTTATATCAACATTACTAACATTTATTGCATATAATTGTCTGTCATAACCATCTGATAGTGCGGTTTTTTTATTAACTCTGTCGAGTGTAATTCTAATTATGCTATTACCTGAATCATTGGGTCTGTCGAACATATTAGTAAGATCATCAGACCCGCCCTTCTCCAAAATATCACCAAACAATTGGGATCTTTTAACAAACTGATTAAATATTTTTTCAACATTTTCATCCTCATCAGCAAAAGCAAAAAAGTTAAACGATAGAGATAAAAAAATAATCACACCACACGCTACGCGTACACAAATATATTTCATTGGTTTTAATAGTGGTTAGAGTTAAAAAATAAAGGTTATATTGGGACATGTAATAATTTGCTTGTTATCACAGAAAACAATAAATTGAATTGAAATTAATATTAAAACATATTTCAAACAAGGCTCTTTTATCGTTTCTTGTTGACGTGTTAAAATAAAGCAAATGCGAGTTACAATGAATTATCACCCTGCATTGCATAAAAAACCAATCAACATTACTCAAACCAATTCGCAACTGGTTATCAGTTTCCCCTTCCCCTTAATAACCAACGAAACTGCCATACCGCTCCCCCTTATCCCTTATCCCCTTATTTGTTACAGATAAAGTTCGCGGTCACGCCACAACCCAAACAATAAGGGATAGGGGCACGTGCGGGGGGATTCGTGTGTTATTAAGGGAGGTGAAATTGGTTACCTGTTGCGGTTCAGTTTTACAAAAACTCTTTTATTATTTTATGTTAGTGTACCAACAAAAAAATATAAAAAAGTCAAAACGAAATAATCAGTAAAATTTCGCGTATTTTGTATTTTTGTGTATTTCGCGTTGAAAATATTTTCTAAAAAATACTTTCGCTTGTTTCGTATTCTCAAAGAAAATGAAATTTTAAGTCTGAAGAGTGCCTTACCCCAACATGACCAAAAATAAAAAAAATATAACCCAAAGAACATACTCATTGCGTCTCAACGGCGCAGACCCGAACGATGACGAGTGGCGTAAAAATCTTTGGCAAACTCATCGGACGGTTAATTTGGGAGCAAAAATTTTTGGTGATTTTTTGCTGACATTTTGCGGCGGTATAAGTCACGAACTTGCCGAGCCGGACAAAGATCAAAAGTTGTCGGGAACTCTTAAAGAGCGACGAATTATTCTTGCCTTGTCGTGGATTTCTGTTGAGGACAAGAGCGGCGCGCCGGACGAAAAATATCATATCAAACCGGAATCCGCCGAAGACGCTTTGCGAAACATTCTCAAAAAACGCGGACTAGAACAGGCTGAAATCGACAACTGGTGCAACGACTGCCGAAACACAATAAACGCAAAAATCCCAAACAACACAATCCGAATCAACCGCGCAGATATCTTTGACGACTTAGAAAAAGATTGGAATATTTCATTGGCGGACGCGGTGTGGGATTTTTTTGCCTGCGACATTTGCACAAAAAAATTCATCACACAACAACAATACCTACAACCAACCACAACAAAAAACAAACCCGAAAAAAACAGAGATATGTTGCAAGCAGCCGCGTCGTGGCTGGCAAAACGATTCACCAAAACAACAGACACCAATCTTGAAACAATCTCAAACAACCTAAATCGTCTCTTCGAATGGTGCAATAAAAAACAAGATAAACTAATAAAACTCTCCGGCAACGATTTTGCAAAAAAAATCGAAAAAGCAAATCTATCTCTAAATTTCTCAAAATATGCGAAAAAAGTAACGGCTGCGATTGAGTCGTTGAAGGTTGCCGAATCTATTTCGCGCGATGATATTGGCAAGTTGTTGACGTTTACAAAAGATGCTTTTGAAAAAACTATAAAAAAATCCGGCAACAAAACGACACAACTTTACGCACAAAAAATAAAAGAAAAAATCGAAACGGAAACTGGCTTTTTGTTCTCGCAAAAAAAAATCAGTAACGCAAAAAACAAAAAACAAAAAGATAAAACCGAAACCTATCGCGACACAGGTCGTCAACTTTTTACTGTCATGCTCGATCATGCTGCGCGAAAATTTACGTCGCGGCTGGCAATGATGAAGCTGACGGAGGCGTGTCGTGTTGAGATTCTCAAGAGTCTTGATGTGTTGGCGAAAGTGCCGGAATCGGCGGCGATGATTTTGGACGAATATTTTTTGGGGCGTGAGGAGTTGCCGTCAGCTAATTTGACATCTGTTAATTTGACATCTGCTAATTTGGCAAATGTAATTCGCGCGGACGCGGCGGCTGGTTGGGATGAAGTTTTGCAATCTTGGACAAAATGTAACAACAGACAAGAACGAATAAATGTTGTGCAAGAATTGCAAAAGAAGAAAGATGGGGTTGAGAAATTTGGTGACGTGAATCTTTTTATTGAGTTGTCGGATGAAAAGTATGGTGCGGTTTGGAAGGACAACAATCCGGCTTATCTGAAAAATTATCTTATTGTCAAGAAGGCTGAATGTCGTGTTGAGCGTCTTAAAATTCCTGCGTATTGTCATCCTGATCCGTTGTTGTTTCCGGTTTATTGTGATTTTGGCGAGTCGCGTCTTTCGGTTGATTTTCGGGTCAACAGAGATTTTGTCAAATTGTGTGAGCCGCGTGTTGCGGATGATTTCAGCGCGGCGAATGTTTGTGATGATGTGATTGATCGTGTGATGTTGGAGGTTGTCGGTACGTCCGGCGGTTCTTTGCAAAAGTCTGAATTTGTGTGGCAAGGAAAGCGTTTTGTGCGCGATGTCGGTGTAAATCTTTTTTATGATTTACGCGGCGGCAAGATAACGGACAAGATAACAATAAGCGATAGTATTCCGCGCCGTGATCGTTTTGGGCTGTGTGAGTTTTTGGGAGATAAGCCAAAAGTAGCCGCAACTTTTGCGAACGAAGGGCGACGAAGCCGTCCGAAATGGAATTGCCGATTGCAAATTGATCGTAACGAGTTGAATAAAATCGCGGAACTCGCTGGCGGCAACGCCGATCATTTTGACGTATCAACTTGGTCAAAGAAAGCTCAGCTTGAACTAACACATGTCAAGTGGTTCGCCTCGCTCTCGACAAAATTATATTATCCCGATGTCTGGAAACGCTACAAAAACAGCGTCGAAAATGTTGACGGAAAAATTTTACCTCAATACGGCAAGGGTGAAAATATTGCGTCGGGCAATGGTAGACTTTGTCATTTGTCGGGGTTGCGTGTGTTGTCGGTTGATTTGGGTGATGGTAGTAGATATGGTGCGGCGTGTGCTGTGTGGGAGGTCGTGTCGCGTGAGCAGATGATAGATGAAGCTGAGAAAAGCGGTTGGTCAAAACAAATGGTTGAAGATTATCTCAAAGAGGCTGGCAAGGATGTTTATTTCAAATTGGAACGGGATAGTGCAAAGCGAACGAAGCGCGGTGATGATGTTGTCGTGAGTGAGAATGTGGTGTTTCGGCGTATTGCGGATGATTCGGTGAAGGATGCTTGTTGGGCAAAATTGGTTCGGCAATTTACCATCAAATTACAAGGCGAGCGTGATTATGATAAGCGAAAACCGATAAAGTATGAGCAAAAGCATGCTGCGGCTTTTTTGCGCGGAATTGGTTTGGAGTTGACGATACGTCAACGCGGCGAGATGTCTCGGATTGGTTCTTTGTTGAGGTTGTTGGTGGAGGCGATGCGGTTACGGATCGTGCGGCATAATAATTTGGTGCGGGCAGCGAATGCCTTGAGGGCG
>JAISQS010000387.1 GCA_031274045.1 Planctomycetaceae bacterium
GTACAGACGCAATGCATTGCGTCTCTACTCAAACAATAAGGGGATAAGGGCGCGTGCGGGGTGGCTTCATTGTTATTAAGGGAGGGGAAATTGGTTACCTGTTGCGAATCGATTAAGACTCAATATTGGTTGTACAAATTTTCTCTGTAAATTTATAAAAGAGGAAATTTCAAGTGTAAAAAGTAGGTGGAAATGAGTTTTTTGGGCAAGCAGAAATTTCAACGAATTACACGCTCCATCTCGTCGGTAGCAAGCTACCGTCGCTAACGTCACGCGAATGATTTTATGACTTGTGTGGTATAACAAGGTTACAAGGTTAATATGTTAGACTGTGCCTGTTCCTATTTTTTTTCTTCCAACTCACGAAAATATTCATCGACAACAAATTCTGAATTTTCATACCATAACAAAGAGCGTGTATCTTGTAATACTTTATACGTATGCGAATTCATAAAATCACCATACGACTTATCAAAACTATTTTTGTTACTTTCCGCAATAAGAGAAACGATACGTGTTATTTTGCGAATGATTAAAAAAGACAAGTCCCGTCCTTTATAGATATATTTATCTTTTATTAGTTCCATTTTGTTCTTTTTAATAATTTTAAATAAGCGAGCGATTTGTCCGTATGAAATGAAATTTGATTGTTAGGCTTCATGTATTTTAGACGATTCAACGCTTCCTCTCCGGTATATATTCCGTCAATATACAGACCAACCGTTTCCATTGTCTTATCATTGGCTACCGGACCGCACACAATATCATAATCGTGTTGAATGCCGCCTTTAATCCTGTTCTCTTTGACAAATTCTAACCACTCGATCGACAACCCATTAAAAACTTTTGTTTTTATTACGGAATCTTCCGTAAAATCAAATTCGTAAGTCCAGATACCGTCTTGTTTGTAACGAAAATTCAGGATTTCAGCCCAATTTCGTGCTTGTTCAAATAAAGTTGTCGTGTAAAACCCCAGACCAAAATCTCGTCTGTTTTTTGATGCAGATAACAAAATTACGTCAAATTTAATATTTGAACCATGATATAAAATCATTCTTTACCCTTCAACAATTATTGCTAATTATATCCTCCGCAAAAAAAACGACTTCGTCCAAATCTTGCGTATGCAGAACATTATAAAATTTACGAATTGCGTCGGGGATTTGATGTTTTTCAAAAAGCAGCCAAGTTTCTTGTTCGGTTAAAAGATGCCGTTTGGCATAACCTTCTGTTGCGTAAACAAGCATTAAATTTTTCTCATGTGCTTCGGTATTCATATCAGACCTCACGGTTAAATTCTGTAACATTGATAACAACTTTGACAATAGAACAACTAAGCAGTGAAATAAAAGAAAATTACTGATTATTTCGGATTTTGTGGGGGCTTCCCTTCGTGCCTTTTATCAATGTACGGTATCAATACCCTGAAAGTATCCTGATAAAAACAGGCGAACCTTGTTTTTAACCTCATTGCTTAATTATTTTCAATCCACTCTATGCTTTCGCGTTATTACATTCCGTTAGGAATGTATCGCTCGGTAGAAAATGAACCCCCCACCGAATCTGTACATTCCGTAGGAATGAATCGCTCGGTAGGCGGTGCATTCCTACGGAATGCTCGTTTGTGTGGGAACATCATTTTCTACCGAGCGATGCAAACCTACGGCTTGCAAAATAAGGCTTAAAATCACTAAAATCATTCCACACAAAATCCGAAATAATCAGAAAAATTAAAAAATCAGCGAATATCTATCCAATTCTGCACAAGTCATAAATGCATTCGCATAATGTTAGCGACGGGGACTTGCCCCCGACGAGATGGGGCGGTTTATGCGTTGGTGATCGTAAGGTGGGCAACCGCCTGGCGGTCGGTTGGCTACCTTACGTTGTCGGCAACGCCGACAATTGCCGCGAAGCGGCGAAGGACTGGAACGCGGGCGGGATGCCCGCGTTCCAGTCCGTCGCCGCTGCGCGGCAAACTTATGTGGTACAACAAGGGGGCAAGCCCCCTTCGCTAACGAAACTTGTGTGGTATGACAAAGGCGGGATGCCCGCGTTCCAGTCCTTTTCCGCTACACGACAAATTCCAGCCGTTGCCCCCCGCCTTCCATAGCAGACAATTTCATGTAAAATTCCGAAACTTTTTTGAATAGTGTTTGGGGCGGTGTCTGAGTTGAGGGGAGAGTGCGGATCGTGGATGTTGGGATATCGATCTGCTTTTTGCGGCAGGTCGGATAATGTTTTTTCAACACCGGATTTTTTGAGGTGAACTCTCCCGTATATTTATATTTGAGATCGCAATGTTTGAGATCACAATATTTGAGATCACAATATTTGAGATCACAATTTGCAGACACGTTAAACTATTCCAAAAAAAGTATTGCACGCGGCAAAAAAAACGCACGCGTTTATATTTAGTCCCGCGCTTGTTTGCGAACAATTTGTTTACGAATAATTTTTTGAACAATTATTACCAATAATTTTTGAACAGTTAGTTATTTTGAACAGTTAGTTGTTGAACAGATTTGTAAACGGGCATAAAGGAAATTTCAAAACATCAACATCCTCACAACGAAAATTATCATGGCTGGAAAAAAGAGTAAGAAAAAAGCAGAAACAGTCTTCTTGGTCTGCGAAGAAACCGGAGACTATAACTACGCCATCCGCAAAAAACCGGGCGGCGAAAAACTCAAATTGAGAAAGTATTGTCCGCGATTGCGTAAACACACAATTCACAACGAGAAGAAGAAGTAAATTAGTTTGACCGACAAGCGTTGGAAAATCAGGCGGATTGATACGGATGTTGCAAGGTCGCTCGCGGTCTCCGCAGGTATTCCCGATTTGCTGGCAACGCTTCTTGTTGCGCGTGGTATTGAATCGGAATCGGCAGCAAAAAGCTTTCTTTGTCCCAGCTTAAAAGAATCTCTACGTGATCCGTTTCTTTTGCCCGGTTGTTATGGTGTTGCTTCGCGGTTATTGGATGCGGTGTTGAGTGGAAAAAAAATTGCAATCTATGGTGACTACGATGTTGATGGAATTACCGGCACGGTGATTTTGCGTCAAATACTCAAGGATATAGGGGGTAAAGTTATCTACCATATCCCAAGTAGACTCGACGAAGGTTACGGACTCCACGACGACGCAATCAAACGACTCGTAATTGACGATGGGGCGGAAGTTATTGTTACGGTTGATTGCGGGATTGCAAGTGTCAAAGAAGCCGAAACGGTGATCCAACTTGGCGCGGAATTATTGATCACCGATCACCACGCCATCGGAATAAATTTGCCCAACGCCGCAGCAATCGCACACCCGCAACTGAAATACTCACAAGTCAAAACACCCGCCAATTCACACTCACCCTACCCTAACCAACCAGACTCCAAACCGAACAACACCGAAAATCCGAACGCGGACAACTATCCTTTCACGGAACTTTGCGGTGCGGCGGTGGCGTTGAAGGTGGCGTGGGGCGTTTGTCAACTCGCGGCGGAAGGACCCGGCAGCAAAGTATCCGCCAAATTTCGTGATAGGTTGGTTGAGATGGTCGGTTTTGCTGCGCTTGGAACGGTGGCGGATTTTGTGCGGCTTATCGATGAGAATCGGGTGATTGTTCATTCGGGGTTGCGGTATCTTGCCGCGCCGTCGTCGTCGGCTGGAATGAAGAAGTTGCTTGCAATTTGTAATTTTTCACCGGACAGAACGGACTTGAACTCGGAGTTTGCGGCGTTCCAAATTGTGCCGCGTCTCAATGCTGCCGGTCGGCTTGGGCAAGCGATGTTGGCGGTTGAGCTTTTGACTGCCGAAGATGAATCGCGGGTAAATGAACTTGCAAATTATATTGACGGTCTCAATGAATCCAGAAAAAAGTTAGAACGCGAAATTCTAAAAGCGGCGGAGCAGCAGATTGTTGACAAGTCATACGAATCTGATGCTGCGTTTGTGTTGGTGGGAGAGGACTGGCACAAGGGAGTGCTTGGGATTGTTGCGTCGCGGTTGGTTGACAAATATCATCGACCGACGTTAATTTTTAGTTCGCCGAAGATGGGATTTACCTCATCGGAAACGGTGGGTTCGGCACGCGGGGTTGTGGGGTTTGATTTGTACAAAGCGATCAAATCGTGCAGCGAATTGCTGATCAGATTCGGCGGTCACGCGGGCGCGGCGGGTATTACGCTGGATAAGTCAAAGATTGACGAATTCAGAGAGGTGTTTTGTGATTATGTTGAGACGCATATTGAGCAAGAGGAACGGACAGCGGAGATTTTTGTTGACGGCGAATTTCCACTCGGCGCGTTCTCACACAAAACCGTCAAACAAATCTCCCAACTTGCCCCTTTCGGAAACGGAAACGCAAAACCAATTTTCATCGCAAAGAACGTCTTCGTAAAAAATCCGAAAGCAATGGGCAAAGAAGAAAAAAAACACTTCACCGCCGATTTCACTCAAAACGGAGTTTCCTTGAGAGGTGTAGCTTTCAACCACAGCAGTTGGACAGAAACAATGCAACCCTACGATCAACCGATGGAGATCGTCTTCAAAGCACAAATCAGTAACTATAGCGGCAATGTTGAGCTTGATGTGATTGATTGGAAGAGAGATTAGGGCAAATGTATCTGTCGAATCGCGGACGTGTACGCGGTGTATTATTTGTTGCGTGTAAACGTCGTTATCCAAACCTTGTTCAAAAAAAACGAAGTATGTATTGGTCAAACACACTCATACCCACGATGAAAGAAACGCCGGAAGGAGCTGAGATTCCTTCGCATGTTCTGATGCTTCGTGCGGGGTTAATTACGCAAGTTATGGCGGGCGCGTATACTTATCTGCCGCTCGGTTTGCGGTCTTTGAAAAAGGCGACTGAAATCGTCCGCGAAGAAATGAACAACACCGGCGCAAACGAACTCTTAATGTCGGCAATTTGCCCGATTACTCTCTACGAGCAGACGAACCGCGTTGACGCATTCGGCAACGTTCTAATCAAAACCGATCTGCAACGGGGCAATCGAAAAGTCCGTGTCGTTTTTTGTCCGACGCATGAGGAAGTTATTACGGATATTGTCGCTCGTTTCGTATCAAGTTACAGACAACTGCCGGTCACGCTTTATCAAATACAGACAAAATTCCGCAACGAAGAACGACCGCGATTTGGGATTTTGCGGACAAGTGAATTTCTGATGAAGGACGCTTACAGTTTTCATACAACGATTGAGTCGCTCGGTGAGACGTACCAAAAAATGTATGATGCGTATTGCAAGATATTTCATCGGTGTGGGTTGCCGTTCCTTCCGGTTGAGGCGGAGTCGGGTCCGATTGGCGGTGATGCGTCGCATGAGTTTATGATTCCGTCGGCGAATGGTGAGGATGAGATTGTGCATTGTGAGCAATGCGGCTATGCGGCGAACATGGAAAAAGCTGAAATCGGGCGGCTCTCGTGTGATTATGAGAGAAAGAATGTGCAGCTAAAAGAGATCGCCGAGCTGGATACTCCGAACGCGCACACTGTCGAGCAAGTTTGTAAATTGTTGAAAGCCAAGCCGACGAAGTTGATCAAGACTTTGATCTATGAAGCGGACGACAAACCGGTCGCAATTCTTGTACGCGGCGACCATGAGGCGAATGAATTTAAAATTAAGAGACATTTGCAAGTTGAAAAACTCACGCTCGCAACGCCGGAAGTGATTGAGCGGGTTACGGGTGCGCCGGTAGGATTTGCCGGTCCGATTCAGATGATGGAAAAAATTCCGATTCATGCTGATACTTGTGTGATGGAGATGGACAATGCGATAGTCGGAGCGAATAGACCGGACAAGCATCTTGTCAATGTAAATTCTATGCGTGATTTTATGCCGGATAGGATTGGTGATTTTCGCAATGCTGTTTCCGGTGATGCTTGTCCGCGATGTAGTGCGGCGTTGGTGTCGAAGAGTGCGATTGAGGTTGGGCATGTTTTTAAGTTGGGGACAAAGTATTCTGAGAAGCTCAATGCGAAATTTCTTGACACGGATGAGACGCAAAAAACGATTATTATGGGTTGTTATGGGATTGGGATAAATCGGATTGTTGCGGGGATAGTTGAGAGTTCGCATGATGATGCGGGGATAATTTGGCCCGTCAATTTGGCACCGTTTGAGGTGGTAATTTGTCCGATAAAAGTTACGGATGAGAAGGCGATGCAACTTGCCGCAAAATTGCATGATGAGTTGTGGCAATGTGGTATTGATTGTATTGTTGATGATCGGGATCAGCGTGCTGGGGTGAAGTTCAAGGATGCTGATTTGATCGGGTTTCCGTTGAGGGTTGTTATTGGTGACAAGGTGCTTGCGGAGGGCAAAGTGGAGGTGAAATGGCGATGGGAAAAAGAGGTCACAATGTTACCGATTGAGAATATTGTTGAGCAAGTTCGTTCGCTAATTGAAGCTGAAAGAAACACCAGCGAAAAATTCCGACAAAGAAACTAGTATCGTAATATACTTTTTATACTTGAAAATTCCCATTCGTCATCACCATAGCCATAATTTTGTTACCGATATTGATCCCCGACTAACTCGCGCTTTACCAATTCGTGATGTACGCCCAACTTTACTTATCCTTGATAACTATGCGACAAACGATATTTGGCTGGTCTTACGTTGCGGCGAATTTTTTTACGCCCCAACGGGGAAAAAAGCCCATAGCACAGGGCAACGCCCTGTGAAAAATCGCCCCCAATAACTCTCGCCCTGAAAGGGCAAAAGCCAAAAGGCGGCGGAAAAAAACTTCGATTCACCAACACGCCAAAACCTCATTTC
>JAISQS010000404.1 GCA_031274045.1 Planctomycetaceae bacterium
TTATGTTGCGACTACAGTTGCGTCTGGTTGTATTCTTGGCAGTGAGTTTTGTGAATCTGCTACGAGTGAAGCCTTGCTTGATGGGTACGGTGTTTTCAAGGAGGAGGCGTTGGAACTTGACCCGAATTATCAACCGACAACAGTGAATACAGACGGTTGGGGTGCTACGCAAGCGGCATGGAAATTGTTGTTTCCGGCAATTGTGCTTATTCGTTGTTTTTTGCATGCGTGGTTGCGGATACGAGACAGGAGCAAGAATTTGAAGGAGATGTTTTTTGAAATCGGCAAGCGAGTATGGAGTGTTTATGGTTGCCAGACGCAAGAGGCAATGTCATTAGCGGTTAATGATTTACGAATCTGGGCAAAGCAGAATTTGACAGGGGTTGTTTTGGAGAAGGTTTTGGATTTATGTGGCAAGACTGCGGAGTGGTCGTTGCATTATGTTTATCGTGGTTGTGCTAGGACGAGCAATATGTTGGACAGATTGATGCGTTCCCAGAACAAGTTTTTTTCGCGTGGTCAGGCTTTCCATGGAGGTGTGTGTTCTGCGAAATTGCGTTGTCGCTCGCAGGCGTTGCTGTACAATTATCGTGATTGGTGCCCGCGAACAAGAAAACTCAATAATGGAATACGTTGCCCGGCAGAACGAATAAACAAAAAACGCTACGCAAAAAATTGGCTAGAAAATCTCCTAATCGCTACCTCAATCTGCAAGAAAAAAAAGCCCCCACAAAAAACGAAATAATCAGGAATTTTTATCGGCAAAAAAACCTTATTTCCACCTAATTTTTCAAACAAAACAACATCAGTAGCAACGGAATATCATATATCCCGCCAACCTCATTACTGTATTAAAAATAAAGAAAAAATAATGAGGTAATGAGGTTTTGTGTTTAGGGCAACTCATTGGCTACTGAGTTTGTTTTGTTAAGAAAATTAGGTGGAAATGAGGTTAAAGGCTTGGTATATCAACGTGTTTCCAGCCCCTTCGGGACGAGGGCAAGCCTCGCCCCTACAACGTCAACGTTTTTTTTGTTTTGGCGATACGTATTGGCGATCCCGCTGTCGGCGAGCGATAATGATTCACTGACGACGTAACCGCCCGGCGGTCGGGTACCCACCTTACATATTGGTGGTGCGTATTAGCGGTGTGTTTTGGCGATACGTTTTGGCGGTGCGTATTGGCGATGCGTATTGGCGATGTGTATTGGCGATCTCGTTGTCGGCGAAACGTCCGTGTTCCTGTCCTTCGCTTCGCGTCAAGCCGGCGTATGTCGCGGTCTCTTTACACAATAATTTTTTCACTCATAATGTTTGAACGAATTTTGAGAGTTGGTTATGTTTGGTGAAATGTTTTGTGGGATCAGTGAATTGGCGGAGCAATGGAAGAATTTTCTTGTTGGTGAGTTGCCGGATTGGTGACTCGAAATATTGATCGCCGCTTGTAAATTTTCTTATCAGGAAGGCAAAATTATGACAGAATCGAAACCGTATTTATCTTTTGTGCATTGGAATTTGTTGTGTATTGTTGTGTTATTTTGTTTGTTGACCGGTGATGGTTGTTCGCACCAACATCACGCCGACCCCGACAACTCCTCCGCCCCGCATACGCACCCGCATCTTGATCCCGACCCGCACACGTTGCCCAATATCGCCGAGCAGCCCCCCGCCGCAACCACCGCAACCACCGCAAACACCGAAAAACCAACACCAAACAACACCCAAAAAAATAACACCCCAGAACAAAACATAAACGACATCCTGACCCGAATGCTCCGAGCATACCAAAACGCAAATTCCTACTCCGACAATGCCACCGGTCGAATAGTCGGGCAAATGGTACAACCAAACACGCCGCCCGCAGCATGGGCGTGCAATGTCACCTTTCTGAAATCGGGCAAGTTGAAAATTGATTGCAATGAAGGGAAATTGGTGTCGAATGGGGAAGATTGTTTTGCCCAAATAAAATCCATTCCAGACCAAGTCCTGAAATTTCCAACGCCGCGCCCGTTTTCTTTCGCTAAACTTTATTCTGATTTTGAGCTTGATCGGGCGATGAATATTATTTTTCCGCGTGAAATACTCCGTTTTCCGCCGCAACTGATTCTCCTTTTTGCGAAAGATCCTCTTAAAACTTTGTTGCCAGCCGGTTCGACGGCGGAGCTTTTGACTCCGCAAAATGTCGGAAACATTCCTTGCGATGTCATCAAAATTAAGCATGAACGCGGTGACAGAATTATTTGGATTAGTAGGTTAAATAGTGCGTTGGTGCGTTTTGATTATGTTGTTGAGGGGTTGTTGGTTGCGGCTGATTTTGAGAGCGTGCGGACAATAAGAATTGACATAAACAACGCACAATTCAACCAAGAAATCACGGATGACACTTTCAAAATTACTCCATCGAAGCAGGCAAAATACGTATCCGAATTGAAGCCGATTGAGACAGAGATTCTTGGAAAGAGGCTTTTGAACGCGGAGGCGTTGTGGGTGGAGGAGTTGATTTTTCCCGACAACGCAAAGACCAATTTGACAAATTCGCCCGCGCCGCAAAATCCACCGAACAATTTGCCCAAAAACACCAACACACAAAACACCAACACACAAAACACCAACACGCAAAACACCAACCAAAAAGAAACCGATACAAAAAATACTGCCGCAAAAAAGAACGCCGAAAATAACACCGAAAAAACCGCTGAAAAAACTGTTGAGAAGACTACAGAGAAGACTGCTGATAAGGCTGAAAGTAAGGGGAAGCGGATTTCGATTGCGGAGTTACGCGGCGATATTTCTTTTTTCTGTTTCTGGACAACATGGAGCGAACCATGCAGGCAAGCAATAGCGGAATTTGCCGCAGCAGCGGAAGAGTTTGAAAAAATCAACGCAGCCAACAACACAAATCCCCCAAACGCCAACGAAACAGATAGCACAAAAAAAAATAATGAGAAGCCGAAAAACAATGTCCGGTTTTTTATTGTTAATTCGGACGAGTTGGAGTCGGGTGCTGTTTCGGATCGGGCGGTGTTGTTGAAATCTTTTTGTGATAGTTGGCGGGTACCTTCGCCGGTTTGGTTTGATTCGGATGGTGTTTTGACGGATTCTTTTTGTGTGGATTCTTTCCCGACGGTGGTTGTAATCGGTGTGGACAATCGTGTGGAATTTTACGCGCGGGGAGGGATTCGGGCATCGGCAATCGGAACGCTTGTGCGGGAAATTGCGGAGGACAAAAAACCGTATGAGAAAATTTTGAACGACCTACAAAAATCTCTGCAACAAAGGAAACTCCAACTTGCGAACGAATTGAAAATCATGTCAGAGCGAGATTTTTTTGCGTCAATTTGCATATCAACAGAACCGGCAGTTAAGCCGTCTTTTGCCCCAATGCTTGCCCCAAAAACATTCAAACTGAAAGAAGCATGGAGACAAAATCTCGCCGCAACCGGCAACATCGCCATCCTAAACAACATAAGTCTTCCAAAAGAAGAACTCCCCAAAGATGTGCAACCCCAAAAAGCTACTCCCAAAGAAGCTACTCCCAAAGAGGGTCAAAACCAACCCCAAAAGAGCGCAGACGTGAAAGAGAAAATTGCGGCGAGTGAGCAAGGAATTTCGGTGGAGGAGTTTGGTGTTGGCGTGGTGATTCTTGTGCCTTGTGATGGTAATAATGTTGCTGTGATTGATCTGGGCGGTCGTTTGTTGCGGAAGGTGAAGCCATTGGGATTTTCGGCGGATGAGATGCTGACGTTGGTGCGTACTTCGGAGGATTTCAAGGGAGTGAATTATATTGGTTTGTCCTCTAATAACGGCAACGCGGTTCATATATTTGATTCTAATCTTGTTCCGAAGTTACGTTATGTACCTTCTGCCGGGTTGCCTGATGTGAAGCAGACGATTTCTGATTTTAGGTTTGTTGATTTGGATGGCGATGATGAGCCGGAGGTTGCGGTTGGTACGGTTTTGTTTGATGATGGGATTGTTGGTGGTGATTCGATTCGTGTTGTTGATTTACGTGGTCGTGAGATTTGGCAAGACAATTTGATTTCGTCTCCGTTCCAAATTGACGACTATTATCACAACGGCAAGCGCGGGTTGTATGGACTTGATGCGGTGACGGCGAATGCTGCGACGATACGCAAGTATGATGCTGCTGGGCGGAGGTTGGATGTTATGGATTTTGACGGGCGGTTTGTGCGTGTTTTTGCGGTGGACAAGTCGAGTGGTGATTTGTGCGCGATTATTGCAAATGCCGACAACACCGAAACCGCTATTGCCGTCTTCAACGAATCAGGAACAATACGATGGCGAAAAGTTTTGCCGACAGACGAATACCAACTCATATCAGTCGATCTACAAGGAAACAACAAAAGAGTCTGGTTCGTAATCGGTCGCGATGGAACGATAACTGTTTTTGACAGGTCTGGACAAATACTGGATTCTTTTGCAATAGGCGCGCAACCAACAGGATTAGCCGTCGTCGCAAATATGCTAATCATCGCAACAGGAAACGAAGTCATCGCTTGGAATATCGAAAAATAAATTACGCATACTTTCAGACAGAAAAATTCCAAAACAAGCCCACGTCGATACCGTACATCTTTTCAGATTTTTTTGAGAGTACGAAACAATCAAAATATACGAAACATAACGAAATAATTTTTTCAACGCGAAACACGCTAAAAAACGAAATTCGCGAAAGTGATTTTTAAAATGTGTTTGTTAAAAATGTGTTTATTAAAAGGCTCTTTTATCGTTTCTTGTTGATGCGTTAAAACAAAATATAAAAGTGTGTTACGATAAATTGTAGCCCTGCATGGTATAAAAAACCAATCAACATTACTCAAACCAATTCGCAACTGGGTAACAGTTTCCTGCTCCCTTAATAACCAACGAAGCTCCTCCGCACGCGCCCTTATCCCCTTATTCGTTACGCATAAAGCTCACGGTCACGCCACGCTCAAACAATAAGGGATAAGGGCGCGCACGGGGGGACTTCGTTGGTTATTAAGGGAGGGGAAATTAGTTACCAGTTACGGTTCAGTTTTCCAAAAACTCTTTATTATTTTATGTTAGTGTACCAACAAAAAAATATAAAAGAGCCAAAATTTTTAGTGTTTATTAAAATTTCGCGTATTTTGTATTTTCGTGTATTTCGCGTTAAAGATAAATTATGTTTCGTATTCTCAAAAAAACGTGTGTTAAAAGTGTTACATTGATCTTTGCATGTTGTGTGTGATTATTTCGGGTGGAGTTGGGATTTTGTGGTTTTCTTCATCGACTTGTCCCGGGTATCTTATTCGTCCGTGATTTGCTGCGATGATGGATTTTATCACGCTGTTCTCAACCGTCTTCAACTCCCTCAACGTTAATCCCGAATCATCAAATTGACCATCATCTAATTTCTGTTTGATTATCACGTGTACTTTATTTTCTACTTTGCCCGGAGTGGCGGTTGTTCCCATGCTTCTGCACGCGCTTTCACAAGCGTCCGCTATCATCAATATTGCGGCTTCTTTTGTTTGCGGTTTTGGACCCGGATAGCGGAATGTACTTTCGTCAAGTTGTTGGGTTTGTTGGTCGTCTTTATTTTTTGCGCGTCCAAAGAAGAATGATACTACCGAAGTTCCGTGATGTTGCTCGATCAAATCTATCAACGGTTTCGGCAAGCGATGTTGCCGCGCGAGGTCAACTCCATCCTTCACGTGCGCGATAACAACAATCGTACTAACTTGCGGCTCCAATTTATCGTGAATATTTTCTTTTTCGCCCTGATTTTCGGTGTAGTATTCCGGTTTCATAATTTTGCCGATGTCATGGAAATACGCGCCGACTCTCGTTAAAAGTCCGCGAGCACCAATTGCGTCCGCTGCTGTTTCTGCAATTGTGCCGACTTGCATTGAGTGACCGTATGTAGCTGGCGCAAGCCGGTTCAGACTTTGCAACAAGGGATGCGAAACACTCCCTAACTCAAGCAAACTCATGTCAGTCAAAATACCAAAATAACCCTCAATAAACGGCAATAACCCCGTCATCAAAACACCCGCAATAAACGACCAACCCCAATTCGTCAACGCATCAAAAAACAAAACCACCGCCAACTCACGCCCCGAAAAAAGACCAACCGCAATCGTCAAAACAAACGCAACCAAACCGGCATTGAACGAAACAAGCAGCAACTTCTTACGCGAACGAAGCCGCCCCAGTTGAATTGCCGTCGCAACTGCCGTCGAAAAAAGAACAATCAACGTCCCGATAGAACCGCCGCCGCCAAAAGAAATTACTATCACCATCACAAACGAGAACACCACCGCAAGCTCCCACGAATACATTATAGAAATCGTCATCACAAAAATAAGAATCGGAAGCAATTCCCATTCAGCATTGGTCAATGTCCCTCCGTGCAAAAGTCTTGAAGCCGCGACTGTAATTACGATCATTGTCATCAAGAACAGGAAAGATTGTGGCGTTTGCGGACGGCGGCGTTCGCGGCGGCGCAAGAACCCCCAACTCACAACAAACAAAATCGTATTTGTCACCACAAGTGAACCAAAACGGACAATACGGCGCACGTTATTATTTTTTGCCCGATTCTTCATCGCCTCTTCATACTCCGCACGAAGCAGCCGCAACGCGACAATATCCAATATCTTGCCGGAATCAACAAGTATGCGACCCGGCGCGTAATCAACATAAACATCAGACACAGCGTTCAATTTTTCCTTCGTGGCAAGTGCCGTCGCGTTTTTGTCCTCCGTCAACGTACTACGCAATCGCGGATAAATCCAATTAAATATTTGACCGACAAATGTATCGTTCTGCATGTCCTTCGGCAAATACTTCCGCAACATCTCACGAAGACTGCTGCCATCGCTAATTTGCACCTCACGCAACTTAAACTCAACCGAATCCTTCGGCGTTTTGCCCTTCGGATAAACCAAAATCTTCTCAACATCACCCTCCTCCGAATCAAAATCAAGTGACATTATCAAACCGTGAATCCCGTAACTTGAGAACACTTTCCGCAATTGGTCGTTGAGTAAATCGACCATTTGTTCGTCGTTGAAGTGGCTGATGAATTTGTCGAATGCTTCTTGCGGGTTGACATCGGGCGGGATATTTTTTTGTCCTCGCGGTATGAGAAATTGATTCCATATTTCGCGTTCTTTGTCGTTCAATTTATCGTATCGGTGGGCAGTTATGAACGCGCTGATTGTACTCCAAAGTGACTCGCGCAATTGATCCAGCGGGTCTGTATCGTTTACGAAAATGTGTATGGTGTTTTTGCGTACTTTTTCCATTTCGTATTCTTTGGCGGATGCGCTGATGATTTTGAATTTTGTGTTACAGACAATTGCGCGGTGGACAATATCGTGCAGCCGGTACGTGAATGGCGGATCCCATGCGTTTAGAATTGCGCTGATAACGAATGAGCAAAGAATCATCATCAAGAGAACCAAACCGTAATGTTCATGGCGGAAATTTGAGAGAATTTTTGCGAAGTATCCTTGTGGTGCCATGTGCAGTGCGACGCGTTCGCTTCGTGTTTTGCGTTGTGTGATTGGTACGGTTTGCGGTGGGTGTTGTGTTGTTGGAGCGGGGGTGTTTTGTGTGGGGTTGGTGATGACGACGGTGTCGTTGACGGCAACTTCTGAATTGGTATCGTTGGGGGATGGTGTCAAGGTGAGTTGTGGCGGTTGTGATGAATTGGTCATAATTTAATTTTCCGTTTACCGGAAACATTTAAAATTGGCAACTAAACCAAAGCAGCAACAGCGGCAATTTACTTATCAAATTGTGGGGTTAGCTGTTCTCAATAGGATTGAGTTATTTGGCGGAGTTGTGTTATGTCAAAACATATTGTTTTGTTAATTTTGATTTATGGTGTTATGTTTTGGGGTTTATATTTATTCGTATGCGTTTACGATTTTTTGTACGAGTTTATGTCTTACGATGTCTGATTTATCGAGTTTAACGAAACCGATTTCGGTGATGTTTTTTAGTCTTTGCAATGCGTCGATTAGTCCGCTTTTTTTATTTTCTGTCAAGTCGATTTGGGTTGTATCTCCGCAGACGACGATGGTTGATGCGTCGCCCATTCTTGTCAGGAACATTTTCATTTGTGCGGTGGTTGTATTTTGGGCTTCGTCGAGGATTATTGAGGCGTTGTTTAGTGTTCTTCCGCGCATGTATGCGAGTGGTATGACTTCGATGCGGTCTTCTTCCATGTATTTTTTTAGGAGGTCTCTTTCGAGCATATCGGCAAGAGCATCGAACAAAGGTCTTAGGTATGGATTTATTTTTGCTTGTAGGTCTCCCGGCAGGAATCCCAGACTTTCACCGGCTTCGACTGCCGGTCTGACCAATACAATTTTTTTGACTTGTTCGTTTTTTAGAGATTCGACTGATTTGGCAACTGCGAGATAAGTTTTGCCGGTGCCTGCCGGACCGACACAAAAAACGATTTCTCTGCGGCGTAATTCTTCAACATAGATAGCTTGTCCGGCGGTTTTCGGGCGGACTTGTTTGCTGCCGAATACTTCAATCGGTTTGGGATCTGATATTTTTCTGTCTTGTTGAACTTCTGAAATTGCGCGTAGGACATCGTCGGCGGTAATATAACCTTCGCGTGCCGCTTGCTTTTGCAATTGCTCCAACAAAGAAGCGGCACGGCGAATTGCGTCTTGGTCGCCGCGAAGAATAATTTTGTTTCCATCAAGTGTGATTTTGACACCCAATGTCTGACGTATTCGGCGAAGATTCTCATCACTAGGACCGAACACGTGAAACAGCAACTTCGATTCAATAACAGCTACGGTTGTTTCGTGCATGGGCAAAAATATTACACAAATCAAAAAAAAGAGCAACTAGGGTACAATCCCACAAGCATAACACCAAATCTTTTTTGGCACACTGACAACGCAGATTATCAGGATTTAGGCGTTCGCCGGAAATTAACCGGCAACAAAAGTGTTAGAATTGGGCTATGGATCCTTTTGATATACTTTTTACACTTGAAAATTCCCTTTCGCAATCGTAACAAATATGATTTTGTTACCTATTTGAGCTACGGATATTGAGTCACAACCGACCCGCAACTGGTACAAATTTCCCCACCCTTAATAACAACGAAGCTACCCCAGTCACGCGCCCTTATCCCCTTATTCACAATGTTTTAATAAGGGGATAAGGGCGCGGATTGGGGGGAACATTGTGTTACTAA
>JAISQS010000428.1 GCA_031274045.1 Planctomycetaceae bacterium
GGTGTAAAGAAAACTAAAATGTTAAGCAAAACATAGGCTTTTGTAACAACAAAAAGTATATGCAGTAAATCTATTCAGACCAAATTTTATTGTTTTATGCCATCACTTTTTGGGATCAAATACTCAAACAGAGATTTTTCCCTGCGGGATACCTGGGGGAAAAATCAATTTAACTCGACTTTTCCAGTGGCGTTAGTCGCCTATCTGGAAAGTCTGGGTTTGGAGAGTGTTTATCTCACGCTTGATAACAATAAGCAACTAAAACACGATCACATCACAGCGAAAAAATTATTTGGGTTGAATTACGATTCAGATGAGTTATTTTACGATTTTGAAGGTATTTTTTCACCTTACGAATGCCTTGTAAAAGGTAATCTTCCGCGTATTGATTTAGTTGTACAAAACCTGAAATCAGGTATTTGTCTAAAAGGTATTGAAATCAAATTAACGGCTTTACCGGATAGCTCAACTTTTGATCTAATGGACGATAAATTCGGGACAGAAATCGTTGTTCGCCGTGATACGATTGTTTATCTTGCTTGTGGAATTGCGTTGTTGTACAAAGACAATTTGAACGAGTTGAGAAATATTTTGGGGAATCAATGCGATTCAATAACCGACTGGACGAACGCCGAGAATGTTTTGCCATTTATTCCGGACATGATACAAAATATTGATCGGATAATGATGGAAAATCTCGACAAACAAGAGCCGCTCGTCCTGCAACCTGTCTGGAAAACCGAAGGCAAATCGCCGCGTCTCGCTCAATATTGTTTGGACGTTTTTGTTTGGAGTAATTTCGCGTTTACTGAATTGTTTATGAGGTACGAACGTCAACAGTCTGTTTTCAATAGCATGACCCGCCAAATCAGAACGATTATTTGGCTTTATAAAATGCTTTTAGATTTCAGCTTAACAGGTCAATTTAATCATCAGAGAATAAGTGATAAGTTGTCTTATAACACAAAAAATGATAAAGCATTCGCAATAAGCGGAATCAGGTCACATCAGTTTATGGCGTGTTCCGAACTCTCTAAACCACGAATTAGCAAGGATGATATTAAGAACATAATTTTAGATGGAGGGCAACATTATTTAAGTCCGGAACGCCGTTTTGATGCTATTATTTTCAACTCTCCAGACTTATTTGACTAAAATGCGAGTGATAGATTTGTTTGCAGGTTGTGGGGGGTTATCGTTAGGTTTCAGCAAAGCCGGTTTTGAAATCGGTGCTGCGTTTGAGAACTGGCTGCCTGCGATAAACGTTTATCGGGCGAACTTTCATCATCCCGTATATAACGTTGATCTATCGAACGTTGATGATTATTCTGCATTTGTGGAGTGTTGTCCTGATATTATTATCGGCGGACCTCCATGTCAAGATTTTTCCAGTGCCGGAAAGCGTGACGAAAACAATGGACGCGGTGATTTGACGGTGTCATTTGCTAAAATTGTCTGTGCTGTTAGACCGCAATTTTTTGTAATGGAAAATGTTGATAGAATTGTTAAAACAGAAAAATTAAGAACAGCAAAGAAACTTTTTTTTGACGCGGGGTACGGATTAACAGAAACAATTTTAGACGCGAGTTTGTGTGGTGTTCCCCAAATAAGAAAACGTTTTTTTCTTGTCGGTCTGCGCGGTGCGGAAGACCGGTTTTTAGAACATTACGTAATGAAAAACCTAAATAAAAAACAGATGACGGTTTACGATTATTTAGGTAATTCAATAGATACGGAGTTTTATTACCGTCACCCGAGAAGTTACGCCAGACGCGGCGTCTTCAGCATTCACGAACCAAGCCCAACGATAAGAGGTGTTAATCGTCCTATACCGAAAGGATATAAAAAACACAAAGGCGATCCCGTCAACGATATAAGCCAAGTGCGACCACTAACGACCAAAGAACGAAGCTTGATCCAAACGTTCCCTGATGACTTTGTTTGGCTGGGTTGTAAAACGGAAATGGAACAACTAATCGGGAACGCCGTACCGGTCAAATTGGCAATGTTTGTAGCGAATTGTATACAAGAATATATCAAAGATCATAAAAATCAGACAATCAAAACACCAAAAATTCCATTGTTATACCACACATCTATTAAGATGACTTTTTGAGAATATGAAACATAACGAAATAATTTTTTAACGCAAAACACGCTAAAAAACGAAATTCGCGAAAGAGATTTAAAAAGTGTTTATTTTCAATGTTTATTAAAATTGTGCGAATTTTGTATTTTTGTGTATTTCGCGTTAAAAATAGTTTTTCAAAATTACTTTTCGTTTATTTCGTATTTTTCGTTTGGTTCGTATCTCAAAAAAACATTCTTCTCTTGATTTCGGTGCTGGTATTTTATTATTGTTCGTCGTCTTTTGGGATACGTTTTATTGCGACTAATGTATCGTCGTCTTCGAGATTCATTAGGCGGACGCCTTGCGTGTTGCGACCCATTACGCGAATGTCCGACACTGCAATTCGCTGAATTTGACCTTTTGCCGTTATCATCATTACCTCGTCGTCATCACGCACCAAACACGTACCAATAACCAACCCATTCCGCTCCGTCGTCTTAATATCCTTCAACCCCAAACCACCACGCTTTTTCGTTCGATAACACAAATTTGAATTAACATCATCGTCGCCGCTTGAATCAGAGCTGTCATCGGACTCTTCCGAATCTTTAACGTTGTCCAAATCCGAATCGTTGTCTGAATCGCTGTCAGACTCGTTGCCCGACTCGCTGTCCGAATCTTTTTCAATATCATCTGACTTGTTGGCAATATTTATCTTGGCAGCATTCGCAATATTTTTATTTTCGCTCAAAGAATCATTTGCATTTGCGTTTTCGTTGTCGTTCTCGTTTTCAATTTCGCTGTCAATTTCGTTTTCGCTGTCGTTTTCATTTTCATTTTCGTTGTCAATATTATCGTCTGTGGCTGGTGGTTGTTCAGATTCTATTGCGCCGTTTGCGCCGATAGGAGTTCTTTTGCCGTATCCATTTGCGCACGCTGTCAACAGTGTCATGTCCGTTTCCGCCACAACCAAACCGACCGCCGCATCACCCGTCCGCAACCTCACACCTCTTACGCCGCTTGCCGTTCGTCCCATTGCTCTAACGTCTGTGTGTCGGAATCGCATTGCGTTACCTGTTGCGGTTGACATTATCAGTTCCTTGCCCGGACCGACAACCGTAATACCGATCAACTCATCCCCCTCACGCAACTTTATCGCAATCAAACCGCCTTTAAGCGGACGACCGAACGCCGACAACTTCGTCTTCTTGACCAAACCGTTTCTTGTGCCAATCACCAAATAATGATCCGGTGTGTTGAAATCTTTTATTGCCAAACAATCCGCGATCTTTTCCCCCTCCGAAAGATTCAACAAATTAACTATCGCCCGCCCCTTCGACGTAGGCGGCAACTCCGGCAACCCGTAAACTTTGTGCCAATACACTTTGCCAAAATTTGTGAAGAACAAGAGATAGTTGTGAGTTGTTGTTACGAACAGATGTTCAATCGGGTCTTCGTCTGCGACTTTTGCGCCGATGCGTCCTTTTCCGCCTCGTTTTTGTGCGCGGTAGGTTGATACGGGCGTTCTTTTGATGTAGCCTCCTTGTGAGATTGAGACGACCATTGTTTCCTCTTCGATTAAATCTTCGATGTCCATATCGACGGCTTCATTGCCGGTAATATCTGTTCTTCTTTTGTCAACAAATTTCGTTTTGATTTGTTGCAAGTCATCGCGAATCATGTCGTGTATTAAATTTTCATCCGCCAAAATGCTCAGATATTTTTCTATCTCTTTCAACAACTCTCGGTACTCGTCGCCTAGTTTTTCTTGTTCCAAATTGACGAGGTGTCCCAATGTCATTCTCAAAATTGCGTCGGCTTGGACGGGCGTGAGCGTGTAATTTTCTTTTTTGCCGCGTTCAACTTGGAACTCGTTGAATCCGGTATCACCAAGCACCCGATGCAACATCGCCGCCGGACATTCAATCTGCATCAACCGTTGTTTTGCCTCGAATTGTGTGGCGGACGTTCTGATCGTTTTTATTACCTCGTCAATATTCGCATGAGCAATAATCAAACCCTCAACCGTATGCTTCCGCTTCCGCGACTTCGCGAGCAAAAATTGTGTTCGCCGCCGAATCACCGTGATACGATGCCGAATAAATTCCTCAACTAACTCCTTGAACGTCATTACTCGCGGCTTGCCGTCAACCAACGCGAGCAAGATAATTGAGAACGAATCCTGCAACGGAGTGAATTGATAAAGCTGATTCAGAACAACTTCCGGGTCTGCGTCCTTCTTCAATTCAATAATCAATCTTACCGGTTCTTTGAGATCGGATTCATTTCTCACAGCGGAAATTCCGGTGATTTTGCCCTCACTCGCAACCTCCTCAATCTTCTTCTCAACATTGTCCCGCGCCTGCTGGTACGGAATTTCAGTGATGACAATCCGCGACCTTTTGCCGGATTCTTCGATGGCAGTTCTTGCCCTCAATATGATATTGCCGCGTCCGGTCAAATAACCCTTCTGTATTCCGCTCCGCCCGCAAATAATCCCGCCCGTCGGGAAATCAGGACCCGGACAAATCTCCAATAACCGCATCGGCGAAATCGACGGCTCATCAAGCACCGCAATAATCGCATCACAAATTTCACCGACATTGTGCGGCGGTATACTTGTCGCCATACCGACAGCAATTCCGTTTGAACCGTTGATGAGTAGATTTGGAAATTTTGAAGGGAGAACTGTCGGCTCGGTTCTTTGCTCATCGTAAGTCGGAATGAAATCAACCGTGTCAAGATTGAGATCATCAAGCAACATCGCAGCAACAGGCGAAAGCCTCGCTTCGGTGTATCGCATTGCAGCTGGCGGAAGCCCCGCAATTGAGCCGAAGTTACCCTGCTTATCGATCAGGACTTTTCTGACGTTCCATTCTTGTGCCATTCGGACAAGCGTCGGATAAATTACGACATCGCCGTGCGGATGATAATTACCCATTGTTTCGCCGCAGATTTTGGCACATTTCGTTCGGCTTGCGCCTGGTGAGAGGTTGAGATCATTCATTGCAACCAAGATGCGGCGTTGCGACGGCTTCAACCCGTCACGCGCGTCTGGAATTGCACGGCTGACTATAACGCTCATCGCGTAAGTCAAATAACTGGTCTTCATCTCATCTTCAATCGCGAGTTGAACAAGTTTCGTACCGACATCACCGGAAGCATCAAAAAAACGCGGTGCAGCGGGCGTGATTTCAGGAGGAATATCAGACGGATTATTTGTATCAGACGGATTATTTGTATCAGACATAAATGTATCGTTTGCGTAGGAAATTAGCCGCGTTAAGCGGCATGTTGGTTAATTATTAACAGGAAGTTTATTCACCGGAAGGCAAGTAAAAATAAGGAAAGAATTGGAATATTCTTTCCACTCAATTCACAGTCCTCCGGTTAATTATTTTGACAAAAAAACTCTTCACATCACACAAGCCGTAATCGCAATCGCATGACGTTAGCGACGGGGGGGGTTGTTCTTGTTGTACCACATAAAATTCACCGCGTAGCGGCGACGGACTGGAACGCGGGCGGGACGCCCGCGTTCCAGTCCGCTTGCCGCTTCGCGGCAAAATTGTGTGGTATAACGAGGGGTGTTGTTCAGTGTTGTGTGATGTCGTTTTTTTTAGCGTCGTTTTTTCTTTTTCTTATCGCTGGTATCTAATCTTTGTTCGTTTGCGGCTTGTTCGGCAACACGTCTGATCCATCTTAGTATGAAATTTTCTTTGCGTTCCGGTTCTTTGTTTCTTCGTCTTTTATCTCTGGCTTTGGGATTTCTTGGGCTGTTATCGGGTTCTGATTTATTTTCTGTTTCGGTGTTGTTATTGTTGATTTCGTTTGTTGCCGGTTTTGGGATAAATTTTCTTTCGAGGAGTGCGAACATTGTTGACGCGATGAAGTATATGCACAATCCGCTCGGCACCCTGAAAAATAACAATCCCATGAAGATCATCATGAATCGCATCATTTTGCGTTGCATTTTTGCTTGGTCGTCTGTTGGCGGCGGCATCATTATTTCTTGTTGCAATAGGAACAGGACAATTGTAAGCATTGGCAGAAGGTTGAAAAAAGGACCTAGTGTCAAGAAACCTTGTCCTTCGTTGAAGGAGGAGTAGCCGACCCAAATCCAGAACTCGCTCCAGTCGATCAATCTATCCGGCGCCGATAAATCCGTACACCAACCGAGTGATTTTGTGATAAGCGGCGTTCCGTACAAACCCGGATCAATCGACAACGCCTTGTACAAACCGATGAAGATTGGAAACTGTATGAACAACGGCAGACATCCTGACATTGGGTTGTAGTTGTGTTCTTTGAATAGTGCGTTTATGGCTTCGGAGCGTTTTTGTACGTCGTCTTTATATTTTTCGTTTATTGCTTTGATTTGCGGCTGCAATGCGGTCATTTTGCTCATTCCGATAGCCATTTTCCGGCTTAGAGGAAAGATCATTAGCCGGACGCAGATTGTCAAAAAGATGATTGCAATTCCGTAGCTGAGACCGATTTTATTGCATGATTGTAAGACCCAAAGAAGCGGTTGAGCAACAAACCAAAACCAGCCGTATGACACTGTTTGACTCAGTCCGTATTTGGCGAGTAATTGTGTATCTTTTGGACCGAGAAAGACGATGTATTCGTGTTGGTAACTTTCGCCTGACGCTAATGCTTTTGTCCGTCCCCAAAGTCTGAACGATACATCGGTCAATGTCTGCCAAGTATAATTCCGCTCGCCAACACGGATCGGCATAGAGTGGATGTGCCAAGATTCGCTGTTGTCGGTTTTGTTTGGGCGGATGGAGCATTGGAAGTAGAGCGAATCGACACCTATATAATCGAGCGGTTCATCAACCCACGGGCGGCTGAATTTATCGAGGGCAATTTGGTTGTTTGGTATAACTTGACCGTAGTTATTTTGAAATTTTACGACGATGTCTCGTATTCCAAAACGGCTCCACGTGGGACCGGTTTTTTGTGCGTACCAACCGCCTTCGATTGGCAAGCCGGTAGGTCCGTCTAATTGGTATGCGATTTTGTGTTCTTTGTTATCGAGGTTTCGCACCGCCAGAGTCAACTTCAGGTGATAGCCGGTTCCGGTTAAGTTTTGGAGATTTGTTTTCTCATCGTTTTTCGCAAGCGAATAGGTTTTCGTCAACTCAATATTCTGCTCCGGAATAGTGTTTACAAAAGTCACTTCGTTTTCGGATTTCTTTGCTACCCGCCAGGTTCCTTTTCGCAAATTCAGATTCGGCAATTCTTTTTCGAGCGTTAAATCTCTTCCGAAAATGCCTGCGATTGTGGCGTTGTTTGAGCCGATGGATGTTGGCAATTCGAGTTTGTTTTCGTCGAGTTGTAGTAGAGTTGTCAAGAAGGATAATTGGTCGCTTGCCGGATTGGAGCTATTGTTGTCTGAATCCAAAACGGCACCGCGTAGACCGCCAAGTTTGCAATAATCGGAGTAACCGCGTGGTGCGGATTCGGGGCGGATAACGTCCATTGGGGGCATATCGAGGAAGACTTCTTGTTCGATTGTGCGTTCGTTGCGAACGATGTCGAATTTTATTTTGTCGTTTGGGTGTGTTTCGTTGAGTCCGTTTCGCAGGTCGTTGAAGTTTTTGATTTCGACGGGTTCGATCAAATTATTTTTTGAGTTTCGCGGTGGTCTTGCTGGTGTGAATTTTACGATTCTGTCGCCGATTTGGAGACCGTATTTTTTTGCGGGAGTGCCGTTGCCGAGAACTTGGACGATAACTCCGCCGCCGAGTTTTGCGGCTGCTTTGTCCGATGCCGACCAATCCGCGACAATTTGACCGAGATAACCGGTTTTGTCCTGAACACCTCTATAACGATCCGTGTTCAACTCCGCACGAACAACCGCCGCACCTTGATTTGTAAGAGTGAGAAGCATTCGGTATTCGCTTTTCGGGTCAAGCGAGCCGAGCGTGATCCACTCCGGCTCAACATCTGTCAAAACAACTTTCTCTTGCGGCGGCAAACTCGGATCAACATCATTCTTCGTAGTATCCGGCGAATCGTTTGGCGGTTGTTTTGGTTGATTGTCTGGGGCGTTTTGGTTTTCTTGGTCGATAGGTTTATCGATGTCAACATTCTGCTTGCCCTGCGGCGGCGGCAAGATAATATGCATCGCCATCATACAAAGAAAAAACACAAGAAGGAATGTGAACCATTCATTTTTGGGCTGCCGATTAGGGAGTAGAGATTGCATTGATCAAAAAAAATATTTGGAAATTGGAATTGGAAGTTGGAAGCGGTTGGAAGCGGGAAGTTGGAATCGGGAAGTTTGGATGAGTGTGGTTTTCCGGTGTGGAGTGCTGTTGACGTTTTAATTTCGGGTTGACAAATTCGGGTTGACAAATATAAAATCGACTACCGATCAAGTGGCGGTTGTAATGTTGTTTCAATCCGTGTGTATCGTGCGAGGTGTGACTTATGAGTTGTGAGTCGGGTCATGTGGGCGAGGTCGTACACAGCTTACAATAACATTATGCAAATAAACGTAAATCTGTTATAGATATTTTCTAAACAAATTTATTGATTGTCGAATGTGCCGTAAATATCAGACTTTGGACAATCTCCAGAAAGTACAGTTTCAATAAACAATAAGCAGCAAGAAACATCATCAAACGTGAGGCGGTTATTGTACACTCTTTATAGAATCATTCAAGGACACCTGCCCCATCGCCGCACACACACAAGACAGATAAGCACCCAACGACCCAATAATAGTCACGTCGGCAACGCCGACAATTACCGCGAAGCGGCGCGGACTGGAACGCAGGTGTCTCGCCTTGTTGTACGCCGCGAAGCGGCGCGGACTGGAACGCGAGCGTCCTGCCCTCGTTATACCACACAAGTTTTTTTTGCGTTGGTGATCGTAAGGTGGGCAACCGACCGCTGGGCGGTTGCGTTTTCGGCGAGCGGAGCAAGCCGAAAACAGTGGGATCGGAACACGCATCAGCAAAACCAAAACGCCCAAAACGTAGGGCGTGTTGGTTTTGCCGATGTGTTTGGCCGATCCAGTTGTCGGCTTGCGCCGACGTTATTCACCAAGAAAGCCCGGCGGTCGGTTGCCCACCTTACGTTTGCCAACCCGTCTTGGCGTTCAGTTCCAACTTGTTCAGTTCTATTACACACAGAGGCGGGCGGGACGCCCGCGTTCCAGTCCTTCGCCGCTTCGCGGCAAGGAAAAAAATTTTCCGCGAAGCGGAAAGAAAAAAAATTCCGCGTAGCGGAAAAGAAAAAAAAATTCCGCGTAGCGGAACCGGACTGGAACGCGGGCATCCCGCCCGCCTCTGTGCGTAAAAGCACCAAAAAAGTCTGAACTGAACGCCAAGACGGTTTGGCAAATGTTCTCCAACCCGTCTTGGCGTACCATCCAAACTCGTTTGGTTTCCTAAAGCACAGAGGCGGGCGGGACACCCGCGTTCCAGTCCCTCGCCGCTACGCGACGGACTTGTGTGGTATAACAAGGTCTAATGCCTCCCTGCCTAATGCCTCAAGCCTTCGGTAAAAACATACATTTACGACCGCCGAAAGTATAGTTATTATGCGAAAATTATCCTGCGTTTTTTGTTGCTGTTGTTGTTTTGCAAATTGTGTTGTAGATGTTATCGAATTCGGCGTGGTTGGCGAAGTTTATTACTAACTTGCCGTTTCCTTTGCTGCTCTTTTGAATCAGCTTGACCTTCACGCCGCCCAATATTTTTCTGAAGTCCTCTTCTAATTGCAAAATTTGTTCGCTCTCATTTGTGACGCGGTGCGACTTGCCGTCTTTGCCCACGATAGCCCAAGTCTGCTCGTCTGCATTCACATCCGACTCAACCCTATCACCAGACTCCAACAACTCCCTGACAAACCTCTCCGTCTCACGCACACTCCACGACTCCAACTTTATCCTATTGCCAACCTCAATCTGCTCAAACTTCTCCAACGGCAACAACGCACGCGCATGTCCCATCGTCAACTCACCCTTGCAAACGCTGTCCTGCAACTCCGCCGCCAAATCCAATAACCTTAGCAAATTCGTAACAGTTGATCTATCCAACTCCAACCGCTTTGCCAACTCCTCATGCGTACCGCCATAGACCTCCAAATAATTCGCAAACGCAACCGCCTTCTCTATCGCATTGAGATCTTTCCTCTGCACATTCTCCGTCAACGCAATCTCAATCATCGTTCGATCATCAACATCTTCCAAACAATACGCGCTTATTTGCGACCAACCCGCCTGCATCGCCGCACGATACCGCCGCTCACCGGCAATAATTTGAAACCGCTCCGAATCATTTGCCGAAATCCGCCTCAATACTATCGGCTGCAATAATCCATGCGTCCGCAAACTACCCGCTAAACGCTCCAACTCAACCTCATCAAACTCACGACGCGGCTGAAACGGATTCCGATCTATCAACGAAATATCAACCTGATTCGACGAATGCGATTCAAGACGCTTCTGCAAAATCCAATCCGCATCCACATCCACATCAGACGGAATACTTGAAACAGACTCATCAAACTGATCCTGCTCAACTCCGCCCAACTTTCCAAGCAACGCCTCCAAACCCCTGCCTAAACGTTTTTCCTTAGCCACGATCTAATACCTCCATACATAATTCAATATACGCCCTTGCTCCGCGCGATTTTGGCGCATAATCAACAATAGATAGCCCATGACTTGGGGCTTCACTTATTGCAACATCACGCGGAATTACAGTCCTAAACACAATTTCACCAAAAAATTCACGAACCTCCCTGTCAACCTCATGCGTCAACTCAAGAGATACGTCATACATCGTCAACACAATACCGCCAAACTTCAAACGAGACGGATTTTGAGCCATGATCTTCTTGATCACCGCAATCATTTGAACAAGACCTTCCATTGCAAAAAACTCGCATTGAATCGGCATAAATACCTCCGTCGCCGCCGACAACGCAATCTGAGTCAAATGACCAAGCGAAGGAGGAGAATCAATCAACACATACTCAAATTGCGAAAACTCATCAAGAAGTTGACAACGAATCCGTTCCGCATCCAACACATCTCCACCCGACAACCGCTCAACATCACCAAAACTCCGACTACCCGGCAACAACTGCAAATTAGACTCCAATGTCGAAACTAACTTGCCCGAAAACGATACGCCAGATACCAACGGATGAGAATCAATAGGCGAAAAACCAAGCCCACTCGTCGCATTGCACTGAGGATCAAGATCAATAAGCAACGTCCGCGACCCAGACTTCGCAATCAAATCCGCAAGCGATATTGCTGTAGTCGTCTTCCCAACTCCACCCTTCTGATTGGCAACACAAAATACACGTACCATTCGCGGATTGTCCTAATTTGACAAATTCATGTCAAGATCAATTTTCCTGATTATTTCGGATTTTGTGGGGACTTCCCTTCGTGCCATTTATCAATGCACTACATCAACGCCCTGAAAGGGCAAAATATCATAGCGTAAGGCAACGCCCTCGTTATAGCCGCGAAGCGGCGAAGGACTGGAACGCGGGCATCCCGCCCGCCTCTGTGTACAATAGAACCGAACAAGTTGGAACTGAACACCAAAACGTGTTGGCAAACGTAAGGTGGGTAACCGACCGCCATGCGGTTACGTCGGCACAAGCCGACAACTGGATCGCCAACACGCATTGGCAAAACCAAAACGCCCTACGTTTTGGGCGTGTTAGTTTTGCCGATGCGTTTTCCGCCCCAGTTGTCGGCGAGCGATAATGATTCACTGGTGACGCAACCGCCCGGTGGTCGGTTACCCGCCTTACGTTGACGATGCTTGTTCCGATCCTATTTTGGCTTTTGCCCTTTCAGGGCGAGGGTTATCGGGGGCGATTTTTCACAGGGCGTTGCCCTGTGCTATGAGCTTTTGCCCCGTTGGGGCGTGTTGGTTTTGCCGATGTGTTCTGGCGCCCCCGTTGTCGGCTTGCGCCGACGTAACCGCCCGGCGGTCGGTTACCCACCTTAAGTTTGCCGACACGTCTTGGCGTTCAGTTCAAACTTTTTTGGTTCTATTACACACAGCGGCGGGCGGGACGCCCGCGTTCCAGTCCGCGCCGCTTCGCGGCGATTGTCGGCTGCGCCGACGGGGGGTTGTTTGGTTTTTTGAGATCGCGTTTCTTGTAGGTCTTTTTTCTTTTTTTTAAATGTGTAGAATACGTCGCCTGTTGAATTGTTGTCAATTCAACTTGGGTTTTCGTTTGCAAAGAAACGAAAGCCGCCGATCACATCGGCTCCAACTTTTCGCGTTCCTTTTGAGAAAAAACCGACAACATTGAACCGGATAGAAACCAAATTGAACCGGATAAAAACAAAGTACATTCATTCGTGAAATTCATGAAATTGTCCACGAATGAATTTTCCAACTAACTACATTGAGACTTCGTTAATGTCCACAGCTCTTGTCTATTGGCTTACCTGCGGCGGTGCGGTATTTAACCGGAGTTGGTATTTAACCGGAATTGACAACATGTAGGTTTTAATGCCAACGAAATCCATAAAACAAACCACACAATACGCCGCGCGTATTCAAACAAATTCAAATTCAAACAACTATTCAAAAAACATATCACAATGCACCTAACAAACGAACAAAAAGCTATCGGCAAAGAA
>JAISQS010000481.1 GCA_031274045.1 Planctomycetaceae bacterium
TTGTCCTTGTCCTCTCCGCAAAAAATAACGATTCCGATCATTATATACGGACGAAATGACGACTTTGATGTCGGGCAATCGGCTCTACGCCATTTGTCGTAATTTGCCAAGAGCATGTACGCGTAAATTTGGATGAACACAAAATGTCCCAAAATGGACTTATGCTCGAACAAGAGCAAGACCATATATCCATTGGTATCATCAACCAAAGGTGCCGTATACGGAATATCCGACCGAAATTCCTTGAACGGATTCCCTTGTACGTTCCCGAAAAAATTCGTCCGCTCCGGATGCAACTTATCCAAGTCTATACATTCAGCAATCGCAGGATCAGCGTAATGCCGCAAGACATCCGCCGCAATAATTTGATCATCCAATATCTTGCGGCAAAAGCCATCTTGCGTAATTCCTGCCCGTTGTGCTGATTCGTCCGCTAAAATTTCCGGTTTCACTGTTGCGTTGTCTGCAATATTATCGGGAGTTTTTTTGGTTGAACTCTTGTCATGTTTATTTGTATTTTTAGTCATGAATTTATTTTGGTCAAAGGTTGTTTTTGACTGCAATATTGTAGTACCAAGTTATCTAATTTCCATTGCGTCATTTTTATTAGTGGGAATAATCACAGGAGGTTAATTGAAGGTAATGGGAGAATGTTGTCAACAGATTATACAGATTGGATTTTTATTGAAATCTGGTTAAATATGCGTAATCTGTTGTTGGCAATATTTACAAACTTTGCGTTAAAAATATTCTTTCCTTACCTTATCTTCACTGTGAAAAAATCCATTTGAATTATTTTTTCTTGAGCAGGAAGCCTTCGAAGAAGAAGCCGTTTTCAACATTTTTGCCGTAGATTCCGGTGGGACCGAAGGCGTGCCGAACTTTATTAAATTCCGGCAATTTATTCCAATTGAATTCTTGTTCGCGGATTTCGTCTTCGTCGTCGTCGGGGGCGAGTATGGCGTTGAGCAATCTCCCCAGCAATGCTTTTGATTGCGGCATTTTTCCTTGTCGCAGCATTTCGTAGGTTGGTTCTATGGATTCGTCTGTTTTGGTGAAGAACTGGATGAAGTGCGGGTTATTTTTTATTCCTAGTGATTTGAAGACTTCTTCGGTTGCTTTGAAGTCAACGTGTTCGTCAATTGCGCCGTCTTTCGCGTCTAATCTGTCGATAATCTCTTTCAAATAATCGACGTTTGTACCTGCAATCAGGTATTTTGGAGTGACGGTAACACCGCCGTTTGGGAAGATTGGTTTTTCTGCTTCTGCTCCGTTTCCGTTTTGATCGCCGCCGTCGGGGTCGCTGACAAGCTCAGGGAAACCGACGGCTTCTGTTTTGTCCTCCAACATCTCCGATATAGCGATGGGGACGCGGTGCCAGATCACGTAGCCTTTGTAATTTGTTTTTGTCATTTCGGGGTCGTTGTTGAAGATTTTCTCGACGGCTTTTTTGATTATGTCGGCTGGCGTTGATTTGGAGTTGTTGTTTGGTTCTTTGATTTCGGCGGCAATAATTATGCACTCGCTTTCCGGTGTGATTGGTTTTTTGTAATTTGACAAAGCGAATCCTTTGTTGCCCAAATTGACGATGAATTCTTCTCGTATATTAACTTTTGGACCTCTTGGGTCTTTCTTGAGTCCTTCTATGATGTCGTCGAATACGCCTTTTTCGCCTTGAGCTACGAGTTCGTCGAACAGAGTGCCTAGATTATCGAAGATGGTGACGGGATCGATGAATGCCGCCGAGTATCGCGCGACTTCTGCCGGAATCCATTTTGGCGGAGTGAAGTCTGTACCTTCCGGCAACTCGAACATACGCATTGCCAGCCGATATGGTTTGGTGGAGTGAATGAAGATGCGGTATGCAACTTCGCGGTTTTCGGGTTTGATGTTTATAGTTCCGCCAATACCTCGAATTGCGTCGAAGCCTTGTTCTTTTAGTGAGGCGAAGACTGATTTTCGACCTTTGCGTCGTTCGGGCAAATTATCGAACAGTACGCGGACGGATTCGCCGTAGTTGAGCGGCTCAATATACCAATGCACCATCGGCAAGACATCTTCCGGCAAGTCGCCGACGCATCGATGCAATACTTCTTGATATTCTTTGACATCGGCAAGAGAATTTTTGACAGATTCGCCTGCTGCGATTCTATCTGCGAAGAGATGTATCAAGTGTAATTGATTTGATATGACTATATAATCTGACTTCAGCAAGTAGTAAACATTCCGTTCAAGAGGTGTGGTGTTTGGGTTATTTGGTTGTGGAGTTTTATCTGTGGGGTTATTTTTGGGTGGGTTGTTATTTCTGGGTTTTGTTTGGTTGTTTCTTGGGTTGCGTGACAATCTTTTGATTTGTTCTTCTGCTTCGGTGGATTCTGTTTTTTGTGCTTCTTGTGTTTTCTTTTTTGTGGTATCGTTTAGGAACACTTCGGCAAATGAGAACACGATGATTTCGTCATCTTTATATTTCTCAACTTTCCGTTTTACGCCGATAGCGAGTAGTTTCTTTGTCAATTTTTCGATGTATTCTGCGACTTCTTTCCGTCTATCGGCTGTATCCATTGTGAACACGTATCCGGGTGTGGTATCAGGGATAGCGATCATTCCGCAGGCAACTTCGCCGCTTGGCAATTGTTCGATTCCGTCTAGGTTGAAACCGAGTTGTTTTTCGAGTCTGGTTTCGAGTTGGGAGTTGAAGTCGTTGAGGAATGGTTTCATTATTGGGTCTTGAAACAGCAATCCGACTTGTGTTTTTTTCCATTGATCGACGAGCAATTTGATATCCTGAATGGCGATGAATCCTTTGACCGAATCCGGAAAGAGTCTGTCTGCCGGAATTACCGGTTCTGCTGTATTTGTGGCAGATTGGTTGACTGATGTTTTGCCGGACTGGGCAAAAGACAATGTTATCAAAAACGTACTGCTTATGAAAAGCGAGAGCAATACGCGTAGAACGGACGGCAAAAAGGTTGATGAATTGTTACCGGATTTGGTTAAATTCGTTCTGGTTAAATTATTTTTTGCGTCGGTTGAGTTTGTTTTGGCAAAATTAGCTGACACTGAAATCTCCGTAATTTTTTTGGTTTAGTTGACTGGTACTGTGTTTGCGGCGACTATTTGTCGGGCAAATGTACTAGCAGCGTTTGAGGTTTTGTTGTGGAATTGTGTTTTTTATTTGCATCTGGTTGTTGGTTTCGGGGTGTTCTGCAAGAGATGATTAGCAAGATATTTCAATTCCGCGTCCATCGTATCGTTGATCATCAACTTGATTGTCAACGCGATTCGGTGGGGCATTATAATCAATATTGTCATTCTAACCACAGGGGGGGGCGGTTTTCGCGTTGGCAAAAAAAATTTACAAGAAGCTGAGGAAAGTCAAGGAAAAATATTTGAAAATTCCTGATTATTTCGGAATTTGTGGGCGGGGGTATTTTTCGTTATACCACATAAATTCGCCGCGCAGCGGCGACGGACTGGAACGCGGGCGTCCCGCCCGCCTCTGTGCATTAGGAAACCGAACGAGTTTGGAAGGAACGCCAAGACGTGTTGGCAAACGTAAGGTGGGTAACCGACTGCCAGACGGCAACGTAAGGTGGGTAACCGACCGCTGGGCGGTTACGTAAGGTGGGCAACCGACCGCCGGGCGGTTGCGTCGGCGTACTCGCCGACAACGGGATCGCCAAAATACATCGGCAAAACCAATCCGCCCCAACGGGGCAAAAAGCCCATAGCACAGGGCAACGCCCTGTGAAAAATTGCCCCCAATAACCCTCGCCCTGAAAGGGCAAAAGCCAAAATAGGATTCTGAACAAGCATCGTCAACGTAAGGTGGGCAAC
>JAISQS010000542.1 GCA_031274045.1 Planctomycetaceae bacterium
GTCAAACCGATTTATTTTGGACAAATCGTTTAGGTAATATATCAGTACGTTATACGATAGAACGGAATACCAATACGTGTTGGCAAATGTTATCCGTCACGTCTTGGCGTTCCTTCCAACCTTATTCGGTTCTATTACACGCTTAGTGCGGGCGGGATGCCTTGTCATACCACACAAGTCATAAACGCATTAGCGTGACGTTAGCGACGGTAGCTTGCTACCGACGAAGATGGGGCGTGAAAAACATTGGTGATTGTAAGGTGGGCAACCGACCGCCGGGCATCAACGTAAGGTGGGCAACCGACCGCTGGGCGGTTGCCCACCTTACGTGTCGGCGCAAGCCGACAACAGGGGCGGAATACGCATTGATATTTGTAAGTGTCGCTGTGTTTTTCGTTGGTTCGTTGGTGTTTGGTGTTTTTACGATAGTCGCGCAGCGACGACATCATGCATAACCGGTGATGTAGCGAAGCGGAATCACCGGAACGCGACTTATGTGGTATAACGAGGCATCCCGCCCGCCTAAGTGCATTAGGAAACCAAACGAGTTTGGAAGGAGTGCCAATACGGATTGGAGAACATTTGCCAACCCGTTTTGGCGTTCCGTTCAAACTTATTCGGTTCTATTACGCACAGAGGCGGGCGGGACGCCCGCGTTCCAGTCCGTCGCCGCTTCGTGGCGAACTTATGTGGTACAGCAAGACGTAACCGCCCAGCGGTCGGGTACCAACCTTACGTTTTGGCGATACGTATTGGCGATCCCGCTGTCGGCGAGTACGCCGACGCTATTCACCAAGAAATCCCAGCGGTCGGTTGCCCACCTTACGTTGCCAACATGTCGGCGAGTACGCTGACGCGTAAGGTAGTCATGCGATTGTGATTGTGAAAGGGAATTTTTAAGTACAAAAAGTATAGCAGTGAATTATCATTTTGATTTTTGTGGATTGTTATTTTTATTATTTTTTTCGGTGGCTTTGTTTATTTCGTGTCGGCGTTTTGTGTAGAGTTTATCTATTGGTAAAAGTTTTGAGAGTTCGATTTCAAGTTGCTTGCCATTCTTATCAACCAACACAACCTTCACCAAATCAGACGAAACATACTTCCCCTCAACCAAAAATATTCCATCCAACATAAACCACTTGCGAAACGCCGGAGGACTATTGATCTCTTTAGTCAACGCAGCATACTTCGCATCAAGATATTTCGCAAGAGATGATACGTCTTCTGTTATACTTCCAACCACAAAAGTTGTAGAATTATTGACAAAAAGAATATGATTCTTTTTATTTGTGTTTATACGATCTTTAAATAAATACTCAAATAAACAAACTTCTCCGAGTTTTAATTCATCTGACTTGTGATAATCTTTGACCACATCCTCCATAGCCATTGAAGTATTCATAATATGATCAAATATAATTTTGAAAGCTATTTTTTGATTTGTCGTGTACGTGACTACTATTCCATCTGTAATTTTTTTGTCATCATCTTTACTATTTCTACATCGATACAACTCAATTTCATAAGACACATAACCGTCCGACAACGCAACCGTTTCGTAGTTTTTTTGAATCGCACTACTATCAATCAATGACAATTTATTTACTTTTAATGTATCTGGTAGATCAGGCAAATCTTCGTTGACTAACATCGGGCGAAAACCTTTAGGTTTGATCGTAGCATCACCTTCTTTAATTTTTAATTCTCTCAGTATGACCGCCAAATTTTCGCGATAGTATCGTTCCATAGCTTCATCGTCGGTTTCTTCTATTTTGCTATCGATAAGTATTGACGATATTGATAGTACACAGAACATCAGTATCACACCAAAAGGCAATAAGCATCGTTTTAACAATTTCATAAGGCTCTTTTATCGTTTCTTGTTGACGTGTTAAAACAAAGTACAAAAGCGAGTTACGATCAATTATTACCCTGCATTGCATAAAAAACCAATCAACATTACTCAAACCAATTCGCAGCCGGTTATCAGTTTCCCCCTCCCTTAATAACCAACGAAACCGCCATACCACTCCCCCTTATCCCCTTATCACTTTATTTGTTAAGGATAAAAGTTCGCAGACACGCCACAACTCAAACAATAAGGGATAAGGTTGCTTAATGGGGGGAACTTCGTTGTTATTAAGGGTGGGGAAATTGGTCACCAGTTGCGGTTCAGTTTTGCAAAAAACTCTTTTATTATTTCATGTTAGCTCGCCAACAAAAAAATATAAAATAGCCTTTTTATAATCTGTATAATCTGTTGACAAAAAATTCTCACAAGGAATATTTTTCCCATACCATTCATTACTTTCCTGTGAAAAATTCACCTTTTGCGTTATTAGGTAATGGAAAGTGGCAACATAAAATGTAAATGAGTTATTTTTTCTTTTGTCTTCTTGCGTGTCTCCATGAGAAGATGCTAAAAATGATAACGCAAATTGTACAGACGATTGCATGAATATCACCAATACAATGATACAACGGTGTCCAATATTGCACGACAACATCATCAACAATCGCTTCCGCCGACTTGCGTTTGCCGATCTTTCTGATTCGACCAAAACAATCTATCGATGCCGAAAAACCGCCGTTGGTCGCTGTTATGTATGGGCGGCGATTTTCGACTGCGCGAAAGATATGAGTTGCTAAGTGTTGATCGATTTGTTTTGAAAAACCGAACCAACCGCTGTTTGAAATATTTATCAAAACTGCCGGTTCTTTGCCCTCACGCTTTAACTCCAAAATTTGCCCGCGAACATGATGCGGAACCGTACTCTCAAAACATATATTTACCGATGCGTAAATTTGATTCTCGACATTATTTTTTACTTGAACGCCGATTGGTATTGCGACGGACTTTTTGCCGCGTCCGGCTTCTTGACAAATCGTACGAAGCGGAAAATTTTCCGGCAAATACTCAGCAAAAGGAACGTATTCACCAAACATTACGAGTTGAATTTTATCGTAGCGAGCTTTGAAACTTGGCGGATTCGGCGTAACGAGAAGTGCCGAATTGAGACGATACGGCTCTCGACTTTGCGCAACAGAATTACCGCCAACCGTCTCAACCCCATCTACCACCAACGTCGATATGCCATACAAAATAGGCGATCGGCATTGAGCAGACCAACTCAACAATAATTGACGACTCCGCTCAACCTCCGCACGACTCCAACCAACACTCTCATAACCAGCTCCATTCTCAAAAACAACATACGGAATCGGACAAACCGTCTCGGGCCAAATTATCAAATCCAACGACCGATAACGTTCATTTTTATTGTTGGGATCGTTGTTGGTCTGTTCACGTTCTATCACTGCTTCACGTGTTAAGTTGATATATTGTTGCAGGCAATCTTCAAATTGTTTTGTGGTCATTGAGATTGACACGGGTGCTGTTCCTTGCAATGTTGCGATTTTTAGTTGTGCAAATTGTTCGGCAATTTTTGAACTATGTGCGTTTGCATTTTGTCCAAGATATATAGTCAAGTAGCCGTAAGTAAATGTTGCGAATAGGGCGATTGCGGTGAAAATTGCCGGATAGATTATGTTTGATTTTGGTTTGTTGTTTTGTGCGTTTATTTTTTCTGTTTCGTTCGATTCTTTTTGTGCAAGTTTTTTTTGTGCAAGTTGATTTTGTGCAAGTTGATTTTTATTTTGTCCGCCAACTACGCTGAAGAGTATTGTCCCCAATCCCGCTCCAACAAACATTATCATTCCGCCGACAAGATAACCGCCGCCAATATCGGCGATTTGAATTAACACGGGTTGGACAAATAACAGATGTTCAAGCGAGCAGAATGAAAAACCGCCAAATAAACAGTTGCGAAGATACTCACAACCAATCCAACAAACCGGAACAACAACCATTGCCGGAAACCTAAACAAATGCACCGCCGAACGCGCCGAAATAAAAAATAATAACCAATACAAAGATAAAACAGATGACAATACCACCAACCCAAATACCGCAGCAGGATGAGGAGAAACTATCCAAGATACCGACACAAACCAAAAAAGAAACGACGAAAAATAAACATAACGATACCGAATAACAACATCAGTTAAAATCAACGGCATCCAAAAAACAGGAACCAAAAACACAAGAAGACAAATTTGACTACCAATCGCAAATTGCAAAAGACAATACAAAATTGAACCCAAAAAAAATAAACACCAATTCATCAAAAACCCGCCTTATAAACCGAATCCAGTAAGACAATAAACATCACCGCCGACCAAACAACTCCTGCGTCAGCGAAATTCATTGTACGTTGTGTAGTAATTAAATTTTATTTTCCATCACCGCAAAGTCTGCAATTACACGAGAACACACGCATAATTGCAGAACTTTGCAGCAGGTACTTTTGTTGTATTGACGTTGTTAAAAGCTCATTTGTTTAACTTCTATGCCTTTTAATTTTGTTAATTTTTCGGTCATTTCTCCGGCTTTTTGTTCGCCGCCAATGAACTCTATTAGTATGAGTCCATTTGGTTCACACACTTCGTCGCTTGCTCCGTGCAGCCCAAGCCGCGTCCGAATACTACAACCATATTCACGCAAAACCGCTTGCACTTCGCCCGAATTTTCCGCAAAACTTGTTACATTGACCCCGATAATAATTCGTTTTGACATCTCTTTATTTGCTCCTTTCTACAAAAAAATTT
>JAISQS010000668.1 GCA_031274045.1 Planctomycetaceae bacterium
TCTGTAAAAAAACTCGCATTCATAGCCTACATATATATACATCCACGCGCAAGGACATAAGCTTTCGTTATTCTGATGAACGTGGGAAAGTAATAATTGAATCTAGAGACAGAAACGAACAGTACAATCAATTAGAAAATAAATAATTTGCAAATGGCGTGAGATTTAGTGACCCTGCACAGAAACTAAACCATAGGCCACTAATTTCTGAGCTCACAATAAATTATCTTGCCGGGTGTATCAGCTGATCCGTAACGTTCCGCCACCAGCTGATGTTACGCAGCAAAGTGGTATCTCTGCAAGTGAACTATGTCTGAACATTGTAACGATGTTTGTTTTGAGGATAACAGTTTGCACTTTTTAACTCCTTATCGAAGAAGTCAAAGCACATGTGCAGTTACCCACTAATCCAATTCGAGATACCAAGGCGGAACATGTTACGAAATGACTGAGTATCCCTAGAACACGTGCGATTATATTGTTAACTGCCACCAGATTAATAGGCATACAGTGGCGCCTCTATGTCTCTTTGTCGGGAATTCATATGGTTTTTCATTGTTTTCTTCCACCCTCAAATAAATGGCCTGAGTAGTAAAGTGCAGGATACTTGAACCCACAACCTTCCGGACATCCTGCCATTTTTCATTCCATCTTAACAGACAAGAGAAAAATTGCCGGACATTTTCATACGAAAACGGGACATTGAAAAAATTCCTGTAAAGTTGCCGAATAGTAAATTACTTGATCTTTCACTTAACGCACATAATGTTTTACAAAAAGCAATCATAGAAGAATTTCTTCCGCGTTTCGGTAACGATTGCGAATTGCTTTACGTTGGCGATACTGCAAATAAATTACTTTATGTTGAACAAAAAAGATTAAACGAACTACGATTTTGCGAATTATTGTACAACAAATTACCTGACATAATCGCTTACAATCAAGCGAAAAACTGGCTTTATCTTATCGAAGCCGTTCATAGCTCCGGTACAATGAGCGAAACAAGAGTTTTGGAATTGAAGCGAATGTTGGAAGATTGCAAAGCGGAATTAATTTTTGTGACAGCGTTTTTAGCGAGGGCGGAATTCAAGAAGTGGATGCTTGATATTGCTTGGGAGACGGAGGTTTGGATTGCTGATAATCCTGATCACATGATACATTTTAACGGACATAAATTTTTGGGAGCGTACTAACATTTTATTTTTCATAAAAAGTACAACACACATCCAATTTACCAGTAAAAAATCACAATGCCCGCATTTTCTGAAATTCGACGACTACCCTCATGTCGATTTGTGGTTGTTTTTTCAATCCTTGTAATCACGTTATTTTGCTGAATATCGGAGGAACTTTATGTCAATAACAGAATATCAACACCAACGACAATTTTTGTACCAAAAAATGCGTAGTCGTATTGTTACGGCGAATTTGTTGACTCGCCGATTGGTTAGTTTTCAGGCAAATAAACTACTACCGTTTTATCGTTGGTTCAAATACAAGGAAGGTTTTTCCGCCCAACTTGTTAGTTTTTTTCTTGAAAAACTTCATAACAAGCCGGGAAAATTACTTGATCCGTTTGCCGGCATGGGGACAACACTTTTCACGGGGCAAGAACTTGGTTGGCAATCAATCGGTATTGAATTATTGCCGGTTGGTGCGTTTGTCATTAAAGCTCGTGAAGCAGCAAATCACGTCAGTAGACAGGAAATACAAAAGACGGTTCAGCATATTTTTAGCAAAATGCCGACAGTAGATTTGCCAAATACATTAAAGCATATTGCCACTACAAAAGATGCATTTTTGCCGGAAACAGAAGAACAAATCAACCGATACATTAGCGTTTGCAGCAGCCTCAAAGAAGGTTACCTAAAAACGCTTTTACAGTTTGCGGCATTTTCGATTCTTGAAGAGATAAGTTTTACCCGCAAAGACGGACAGTTTCTGCGTTGGGATTACCGGTCGAAACGGGATTTGTCCGGCAAACCGTTCGACAAGGGAAAAATCTACACTTTTGATGAAGCGTTTCAAAATAAAATAGAGATGATATTAGACGACATTTCCGAAACACGAACATCACTTTTTGAGAACGCAAAGTTGACAGCGAAACATTCACCAATTCAATTGATTGAAGGAACGTGTTTAGAAAAATTGCCATCAATGGAAGATAATTCGTTTGATTTTATAATGACTTCGCCGCCGTATTGTAATCGATATGATTACACAAGAACGTATGCGTTGGAGTTAGTTTATCTTGGTAAGAATCAAGATGATGTACGCAATTTACGTCAGGCGTTGTTATCTTGTACCGTCGAAAATAAAGACAAAAAAGATTTTTTGAAAGCGGTTTATAAAACGCATGATAAAGAAAAATGGTTTAACCGCATTCATAAAATCTATGAGAGCAATCCGGCAATGAAAGAAGTCAATGCCGTTTTGGATGAATTGAACCGTTTGGAATTGCTCAACAATAAAAGCGTTTCACGAATGGTGAAAAACTATTTTTACGAAATGTGTTTTGTGATTGCCGAGATGTCGCGTTTACTAAAACGTAAAGGATATTGCGTAATGGTAAACGACAACGTCCGATATGGCGGTGAAGAAATACCTGTTGATTTAATCTTATCGAGTTTTGCAGAAGACTTCGGTTTCGAGGTTAAACAGATTTATGTTTTACCACAGGGCAAAGGCAACAGCAGTCAACAAATGGGAACGTATGGTAAAACCGACCTTCGTAAATGCGTATATTTATGGCAAAAAAAATAATATCGTACATTAAATCAGCCGCAGATTTGATAACGCCGCACGAAGCAACACGTGCCGGTTTTGTTGCGATGGCACTTGAAAAAAACTTTTTGGCTTCGCCTTTTGTCGAGCAAGCAAAAATACTAAAAGTTCTCGCATCACAAGCAAGCGTAGCGAAAGATTTGTTGTCGATTACGGAATTGCGGGATGGTTTATTGACGGCATCGGGATTATCTGATAAATCACTCAACTATCTTTCGGATGTGGACAAGAAAAATGCAATCAATAACCTGATCGAATGTTTTCTTGAACCTGCGGGAATCTCATTTGTCGATGAATTGGTCTATCGTTTTTTGATTGTCAAAGGTGATACGCTTGGCGGGAAGACACGAAATTTAGCGGGAGCATTGGGCGAACAAAAATTTTTGCGGGCAATGATTGCATCTTTCGATTTGGCAGGAATTGCTTATCAATGGTTGGATTCGGAATCACACACTTGGAAACTAGCAACGGATGCGGTTGGAATAGAGAAAAGGATTAAGGCTCTTCATTGGCGGGATAGATTGCTTTATCTGAATTTGAAGGTTCCGCTTGTAACAAAAGAAGGCAAAAAAGTTGATTTGATTCTTTTGAACGGGGATAAAGCGGAAACTTTTCGGGGAAGCGATTCAATTTTGACACATCATAGACGGTACATTGCGTTGGGTGAATTGAAAGCCGGTATTGATCCTGCCGGTGCGGATGAACATTGGAAAACGGCGGACATGGCATTGAAGCGAATCCGAGCAAGTTTTGAGGGCGAAGGTTTGAATCCACATTTGTTTTTTATTGGTGCCGCTATCGAAAAAGCGATGGCTAGAGAAATTTTTGAACAGATACAAAACGGCACTTTATCCTGTGCGGCTAATTTGACAAATGAGGAACAGTTGGCAATGATTTGCCAGTGGATTATCGGATTGTAACATCACAAGTCAATCGCAAAAATGAATGAACAAAAACTCTTGTCCAAAAATATCCGCGCAACAACTGATATAGCGCAACGAAAAAACCGATGTAAAATCCGCGAAAGGCGTTTGTGGATTTGACTCCGTATCTTGTGGCGGAGAGTTGAAACGGCTACTTCATTTTAGTATTATTATGGTATGTCTTTTCGGGTTGTTTGTGATTTGTGATTTGTGGGATTTGAGTTTGGTGGAGGATGTTATTGTGAAAACAAAGCGTGAAATTATTCTTACAAAAAAAATTGAGCGTCGTGATAATAAGATAGATATTTACAAGAAAGAGCTATTGGTTTATAAGGCGAAATTACGTCGGATGCGTCAGAAGATACGCGAAATAACCGAAAGCAAAAATAATTGGAAACAAAAGTACGCTGAATGGTCAAACCAATTAAAAAAAGCAAAGAGACGCTTGTCGAAATAAGCTGCCGCTTTTCGTTTCAATATTTCAACTCTACACGCGCAAAAAAAACGCGGCAAAAAACTGTGCAGGCAAGATGCTCACAATTTTTGGGACATAGTTCATTTGTAATATGTCAGTGAAATACTTCAACGCTGTAGAAAAAAACAAACCTTATTTACGACCTGATTTTCTTACAAAAACAACATTAGTAGCGCGAGTAGTTTTTAGTAGTCAGTTTTTAGTTTTCAGTGTCAATCCACTAAAAACTAAAAACTTGCTACTAATAAAGCCGGATATTTCGCTGATATATTACGTTCATTTTATTTATTCTTGACAAAAAAATTTTCCGGCGTATCATCACGCCGTCTTTGGTAAAATCGTGACTAAATTCGCCGCGCATAACGCCAAAAATTCCAGCAAATTCACAACACACAATTCCAAACACGAAACCAAAACATACCAATTTTCATGTTTTGGAACAAGTCTATTAGAAAGGACATTGACTATGAAAACCTTTGTTAGAAGTATATTGACCGTGCAAACACGAATCATGAAACTTACGTTCTTGCTGTCGGCTCTGATGATATTGCTGACAGTTCCGGCGCAGGCACTGGATGACGGTGTTGTCTTGAGATTATACGTTTCGCCCAACGGCAGCGACACCAACCCCGGCACAGAGAAAAAACCGTTCAAGACAATCGCCAAAGCTCAGAAAATTTTGCGTACCGCTAAACCTGAAAAAGACGGCGACAAAGAAGTGATCCTTTTGTCCGGAACGTATTGGCTTACCGAGCCGTTGCGGTTTGCTCCCGAAGATGCCGGAACGATATCGGTACATGGAGCGCATCATAAGGTTTTTTACAAAGGACGTGACGCGGTGATTTCCGGCGGAAGAGTGATTCGCGGTTTTACGCCGCTGGAAGATGGGATTGTCGCGGCAGATGTTCCTGAAGCTAAATCGGGAAAATGGACATTTCGCGATCTGTACGTGAATGATGTGCGTGCGGTACGTGCAAGATTTCCAAACGAAGGTTATCTCCGTGTTGCCAAAAGAGGGGAAGACCGGCGGACGAATTTCTTTTTTAAACCCGATGAATTGAAACCGGTTGATGATTTGGAACAGGCGGAGCTTGTTTTCCTGCATGATTGGTCAATTACCCGTACACCGATTAAGTCTATTGACACGGACAAGTCGCAGCTCACCGTTCCGATTCAGATTGGCGGAAGTTTTGATTTTTTTCGCATTGATGGTTTTGAGCCGCACGCCCGTTATTTTCTTGAAAATTCCAGAGCGTATCTCGATGCCCCCGGAGAATGGTTTCTTGATGCCAAAGCAGGTAAACTCTACTACAAACTTAAAGACGGTGAAACTGCGGAAAACATCAAAGTCATTGCGCCGGCGGCATCTCAACTTCTTGTTGTCGAAGGAACCCAAGACAAGCCGGTAACAAATCTTCATTTTTGCAATCTGGATTTCAAACACACTGCGTTCAAAGAAAAACCACAAAAAACGTACTGGGGAATGCAGGCGGCGGTCTATTACGAACCGGTGTTTCGCGAAACGCCGAATGACAAAGGTAAGATGTTTGATTTTCGTGTTGTCACGGAGGTGCCTGCGGCGGTTCAGTGGGACTTCGCAGAAAACTGTACGATGGACAATTGTTCGTTCCGGCATTTCGGGGAAAACGGACTTTGGATCGGAAAATCGTGTTATGCCAATCAGGTTCAAAACTGCGTTTTTGAAGACATCGGTGCCAACGCGATTATGATCGGAACGCATCAAAAAAGCGACACGGCGCGGTGTAATGTGATTGCGTTCAGCCGCGTGGTCAAGCCGGGTCAAACGCTTTACGGTGCAGTGGGAATCTGGATCGGTCTGACGCAAAATTCCACCGTTGACCGCTGTGAAGTTCGTGACGCTCCTTATACAGGTGTGTCGCTCGGTTGGGAGTGGAGCGATTCGAAAACTCCGGCTAAAGAGAATTGTGTTTTGGGATGCAATCTGCATCATTGTATGCTCACTCTTTCCGACGGCGGAGCAATTTACACTTTGGGTCGTCAGCCGAGATCGCGTCTGGCTTTCAACACGATTCATGACATTCCGCAAAACGCAGGTCGTGCCGAAAGCAACGGAATGTTTCTTGATCAGGGGACTGCGGATTTCACGATAGACTACAATCTAATTGTTGATACGTATCGACCTTCGCTCCGGTTTCATCTTGCGGGAAACAATCTTGTGGAGAACAACTTCTTTTCACGCAGCGGCAAGATTCCGGCGTTCATCACTTACGACAAAACACCGAAAGAGAACATCACGCTCAAACAAAACGCGGTCGGTGCAAAAGACGAAATAACTCCAAAATTCAAGGACACCGTGAAAGACCTGCTCTTCGACTACCGCACAAGATAAAACGCGGCAAAAAACAGTGCGGACAAGATGCTCGCACCATTTTTTGCCGCGAAACGGCAACCAGATCGGAACACAAAACATCACAACCGCACAAAACACGCAACACGGTATTGTGCGGAAAAAATGCCAAAGCCCCAATCACGCAAAAAGTATTATTCGCTCTCTGCTGATGTTGCTTTTTTGATCACTATGTTGTAGGTTGTTTCTTTGCCGGATTTGACTTCAAAACTCAGATTCGATTCACTGGCAGACCGATACTCTTTCGGCAACCGGTATGTTGTAACAGGTAATTGTCCGCGTTCTTTTGTCGGCGTGACAACCTTTGACCCGTTAATCCATACTTTGTAAACTCCATCAGGAAGTCCTCTATAAGTTTCATCCCTAGTTTGGTATCTACCGTCTTTATTTATTTGGGCGGTGTATGTATTGGTATCGTTTTGAAATACCACTCCGCCAAAATTGACCGGTGTACCATCATCGAAATTTACCGTTCCCGTAATCAACGTAGTCTTTGAACCGCAACCAACGGCACAAACTAATACGAGAAGTAAACTACAAATAAATATTTTTCTTGTCATTTTAATTTAACTAATGTTTGTTGATGTTTGAAAATTTTTTACATTACAAAAGTGAATGTAAGTTAAGGCATTGATACTGGTCTGTCATCTTGAACATGTCCGAGCAAGAAGAACAAATGGAGGTTTATTGTGTACGGTATTTGATGTACACTCCCGTCTCCCGCCAGAAAGTTTGCAACGTTTAAGTGATTACTCCCCCACGCGCGTGACGTACCGCACCAACCTTGAGTCCAAATTGGCGTATCAGCCGGAACTCCTTGTGTAACTGCCGCACTCCAACTTACCCCGCCTTTCGCAAACGGAGCATGACCGCAATCTTCCGGAGCAATAACACGAGCCAAGCCGAAAACTTGGTTCAACTCGCCATACGATCCATCACCAGCACCCAACCAACCGCCATCCCACGAACGAGCAGCTTCCGTATTCTTATTCAAAGCCCATTCGGGAATGTGTTTTTCTCCAACAAGCAGTTGATTTGACAAACCATCACTTATCCACGAAAAAGTATCGCGAGGTTGCCAAGAGCTGACATACGGAGCATCAGAATATTTGCCCAATCCGGTACAACTGGCATCGTCATGAAAAGTCAAAACGGAAACGCGGAAAGGTCCACGTTGATCGTTTACTTTTGGTCCCGTCCAGTCATCAGTCACAGTACAAAATACAGCAGAATACATACCACTACCATCCGCATAACTGCCGAAAGGAGTTCCGCTGCCTATACCATCACCATTCAAAGATACAATAGCTATGTAGTCAGCACGAGGACCAATCATAGCAGCATCTGCCGCGTCGCCATCCGTATAACCGGGTTTAGAACGACGCGACGGACAAGCAAGAAATGAAATTCCTGCCAGACCTTTTTTTTGTTCCGCAGGCAAATTCCGCCACCATTGGTCACCGGTAATGCCCGGACTTGAGCTAAAATCCAGAAAACCGCCAGATGCTGAAGCCGCTTCGTAAAGTGCGGCTTGTTCCATGTATGGAAACATCAAAACGAGCATTGAGCCTCGTGTTGATAAAACCGTAACCGGCGGCAAACCATCGCGGCTATCATGGAAACTGTGAACAGCTATGCCAAGCTGTTTCAAGTTGTTTGTACATTGGGTACGCCTTGCAGCTTCGCGCGCCACCTGAACGGCGGGCAAAAGAATCGCAATCAAGACTCCAATAATCGCGATTACAACAAGAAGCTCAACAAGAGTAAACCCAAAACACCCCAGAGGTTTTGTGAGAGAGTATCCGAGAAATTTATCGCTACCGTAAATTTTACGTCGATAGCGTACCCCCCCCCCCCCTGCCTATTTTAACATTGTTGATTTCGCCGCTAAATTGGGCTGAAATCCCTACATAAAACATGTTGAAAATAGTCTTTTTCATAATTTTTTTTCCTTTCTGATTTTTTGGTCAAAAGTATCAATAGTTTTGAACAAAGTTACGAATCTGGAAAGTTACCGCAGAGCAATTTTGCAACAAATGTCAACAAGATCAGTTACAGTCCAACGAGGTCTGTGTCTTTGAACCGAATCTATTGTTGTGAGTAAAATACTCACCAACCGACACGGCACTCACAATCTTGCCGCAACAAAAATCAAAGCGATAACACGCACATTTGAAACGGATGAATTATTTTGCAAAACAGCCGCAAAACCAACACACCACGATTCAATCACGACTAACATAAGCGGAATGTTATCTTTATTTGAAAAAATACGCAATAGGTCTATGCAAGTTTTTTGAACTTTTTTTTTGATTTATTTTTCAGGATAATCCCTTTAACTTTTTGTGTTGATGATGACAAATATTTGCTTTTTGACTTACAGATAGCATAGTGATTTGTATCTGTCAAAATAGTCACAAGGTAATTTGTATGCCGTGAAAACCATTTTATTGCCCGCAAAATGATTTGTGTCTGTCAAAATAGTCACAAATTTTTTTGCTACCCGTGAAAATCATTTTACGGGTAGCAAAATGATATGCTAATGTCAGAATATTCACAAAATAATTTGCTACCCGTGAAACACGTTTTACGGGTAGCAAAACGATTTGCCGATGACAGAATATTCACAAAAGATGCCAAATCGCTAGTTAAAATCGTTATCACCTATAAGTTTTACCAATCTTTCAAATGCTAACAGACTTGGTACTCGACCTCTTGACGGCTCTTGCTCTTGAACAATCCCTGCTTTTTTCAACAGTGAAAGCAAACTACTGGCTGTTTTTGGGGCAAGACCTGCTTTTTTACGGAAGTCATTGCTGTGAAATATCGGTGAGGCAAAAAGAGCGTCCATGATTTTAATCGAGTATTGTGAATGGGTTACCTTTTGAATTTCCGTCTTCATTTCCTCGTATAATGTCAATATTTTTTGAACGACCTGATTATTCGTTTTGGCTTGTTCGGCAACTGCTCG
>JAISQS010000591.1 GCA_031274045.1 Planctomycetaceae bacterium
AAAAAAACACGAAGTGAGAAAGGAGAAAAAATTGACGATTACGTGTAACATTGACTTTTGCAAACAGCAAGGTTAAAGTGTACGGCAAAGAATTTTTCACAAGGAATTATGGTAATGTATACTTTTTATACTTGAAAATTCCCATTCGCAATCACCATCGCCATAATTTTGCTACCGATATTGATCCCCGACTAACTCACGCTTTACCAATTCGCGATGTACGACCAACTTTACTTACCTTAATAACTATTCGACAAACGGAGTTGGCTATCTTACGTTGCGGCGAATTTTTTTACGCCCCAGCGGGGCAACAAGCCCATAGCACAGGGCAACGCCCTGTGAAAAGTCGCCCCCAATAACTCTCGCCCTGAAAGGGCAAAAGCCAAAAGGCGGCGGAAAAAAACTTCGATTCACCAACGCGCCCAAACCTTATTTCCACCTAATTTTTCAAACAAAACAACCGTTAGCGAAGGGAGCTTGCCCCCTCGTTATACCACACAAGTTTCTTTGCAATGATGATCGTAAGGTGGGCAACCGACTGCCAGGCGGTTGCGTCGGCGCAAGCCGACAACTGGATCGCCAAAACGCATCGGCAAAACCAAAACGTCCAAAACGTAGGGCGGATTGGTTTTGTCGATGCGTTTTGGTGCTCCCGTTGTCGGCGAGTACGCCGACGTAACCGCCCGGCGGTCGGTTACCCACCTTCGTTTGCCAACCCGTCTTGGCGTTCCTTCCAAACTTATTCGGTTTCCTAATGCACTTAGGCGGGCGGGATGCCCGCGTTCCAGTCCGCGCCGCTTCGCGGCGAACATGTGTGGTATAACGAGGCGGGATGCCCGCGTTCCTGTCCGCGTTGCTTTGCGGCAATTTTTTAAACGTCTATCTTACGTCGTCTATCTTGTGTTTTTATTGTCCGTTATATATTGGGTCTTGTCCTGGTATGTAGGTGCAATCCGGTTCTGATTCCAACGGGTCGCCTGTTACGGCGAAAGCTCTTGCCCGACTTCCGCCGCAGACGTAACGATACTCACAAACGCCGCAATTTCCTTTGTAGTTATCAGGATTTTGTAGTAGGTTGAAGAGTTTATTTTTTTGGTATACGTCGACAACGGAGTCTTTTGGAAATTCGCCGCATTGGTAAGGTAGAAAGCCAGCGGGGTAGATTTTTCCGTTATTTGAGATGAACATGATTCCGCGCCCGTCGGTAACGCCGAGCGGAGCGCGGTGTCTTACGTGTTCGATGTTTTGGTTGTTATTTTTGTTGTCGGTGTTGTTTGTTGTTTCGTTTTTTGGGATGTTATTGAAGCGGAAAGGTCGTGGTATATCTAGCGGGTTGCCGCCTTGTCTTAATACGAATCTTCGGTAGTGTGGAGCTTCTGTTGTTTTTATTGCGAATGGTTTTGTTTGTGCGTGATGCCAAAGTTTACCGAACGCGATTTCATACTCTTCCGGCAATATCCTCTCCTCCTCAATTCCACGTCCAACAGGAATCAAAAAGAAAAGCGACCACATCATTACGCCTCCGAATCCGGTGAGATATTCCGCCATATCGTCAATTAGATCAAAGTTGCGTCGGGTGATGGAGGTGTTTACTTGTACTGGAATTTGTAGTGATTTTGCAATATTGAGCATTTCGCTTGTTTTGTCAAATGAACCATCAAAACCGCGAAAAGCATCATGCACTTCCGCAACCGGTCCGTCCAACGAAATTCCCAATGCTTGCACGCCGGCAGATTTCGCTTGTTCGAACGCTTCACGAGTAGCGAGCGGCGTAGCGGACGGAGTAAGTGCTACCGTCAAGCCGCATTGAACCGCGTGACGTATCAATACAAAAAGATCAGAACGCTTCAAAGGATCACCGCCGGTAAAAACAATATGCGGCTTGCGAGGGAATGTAGATACTTGCTCAATCAACTTAAGCGAAAGCGATGTCGGTAACTCATCCAACGCCGCCGTAGATTGCGACAAAGCCCGACAATGCTTGCAAACAAGATCACAAGCCTGAGTCACCTCATAATAAAACATCAACGGACTAATACCAAAATCATCCCGCGAATAAGGTTTAAATTCCATGAAAACTTAATGGTAAATTGTTACGATTATTGTTATGCCACACATCTTGTAAGATGTATGTTTTTGCTGGTCGCGCAGCGGTGACTTCGTTTATATTGTATTTTTCGTTTGCTCAAAAAAATCAAATTGGCAACAGGCAAGACGGCGAATTGTACCATCTCATAAAAATCGTTGCTACTATTTTATTGTTGTGATTATGATTCTTCTTTCGTTCTTTGTGTGAGATTATTTGTTTTATTCTGGTTGTTTGTTATGGGAGTAAAAATTTTTTGTGAATAGTTGAAAGGGGGGACTCGACATTTCGGTTGAAAGATGGTTTACTATTGCCCTCGTTTGTCGGCGGTGTTTTTTTGTTGTTTAGTTTAGCGTGTTGTGAGCAGTTTATTTTTGATAACGGCAACGCTTGGATTCGACATATTACAAACTGACAATTGAGTCGTATCAGTTTGACCGTATTATGCGCAACGTATTATTGATTTCGTCGATCTCAAATTCGCGGAAGCGGGCATTACACAAATCAGCCCGCAAACGTAAACGAAATCTCAAACGCGCAAGCTTAAAAATGTGACCGGTTCGTGAATATTCTATACAATAGGTTTGTTGACCTTTGTTGATGTATTGATGTATTTGGGTGACAGTTTAATTTATGCGTTTTAATTTACGTGATGGCTGATTGAGTAACTTTTGTGATGTTTTTTACGTTCCCCCATACATTTCGTACAACCATTCATACAACTATTTTTAAAATGCCAGATTCTTACAGCAAGCCTCATTTTGTATCTAAAATTGATATTGCCCCATCCAAGCCGCAGCCGCAACAACAACCATCACCCTCACAAATTCCCGCCGATAATATAGCCGAGCCGCTTTCGGAACTATGCGTTTTGATGCGTGAGTTACTCGCGGCACAAGATCGTCAAAACGAACTTTTGGAAGAACTCATAACACAAACCGGTCAACACCAACGACGCAAAACATTGGAGCTTGCTCTTTGGAAACGAGCTAATCCCGAACTGTCTGAATTCTGCCGCAAAGCAGCAGTAAAACTCGAACGAGTACAATCAGACCTCTTGTCAACAATCACCGAAGAAGTCGATTCCAACGCCGAATCATTACTTGAAAGTGAATATTGTTTAGGTGAATTTGTTGACAGATTCGGTATGAAATTTGTCCAATTAAACGCACTCGTACAAGTTCTCAGCCAACTAGGAAACGCACCGGACATCCAAATTCACCGCTCAAACGAAAACGTCACCAAAGAATCTGCAGTCAAAGAAAACCAATAAAATTCAAACTCAACGAATCGTAAAATTACCGTGTTGCTGATCCGCTATGTTTTCTTTTGGCAAAACAAGAAGCGGACAACACGGTCGCCGTCAATTAACTACATCATCAAAAAATCAGCCAAAATGATAATGATATGCCGAAGGTACTTTGTATAATTTCGATTTCGATATCGTGTATTGTGTTCCTACTTTTTCTTTTGAATTTGATCGCGGGCATACCCTTTACGAAGGACGGCGGTGTTCTCGTAAATATTGGATTTATTATTGGGGCGGTGACGGTTGGGGCGTTTGGTGTGTTGACGTATCTTGAGGTTCGTTGACGGAATCTTGTCTGACTGGTTTCCGACATTCGTACACGCGACGTACAATAAAATTCGCTCAAAATTAACTGATTATTTCGTTTTTTGTGGGGCTTTTACGTCGTGCCTTTTATCAAGCACTGTATCAGTGCAATGTATCAACGCCCTGAAAGGGCAAAATATCATAGCGTAGGGCAACGCCCTACGATAATTGATTATAAATAACCTTCGCCCCAACGGGGCAA
>JAISQS010000640.1 GCA_031274045.1 Planctomycetaceae bacterium
TGGTCGCTTGCGACCAACGAGATGCGTCGCTCGTTTGACTTGGGGCAAGCCCCCTTCGATAACGGTTGTTTGTTTGAAAAATTAGGAGGAATGAAGTTTTGGCGTGTTGGTGAACCGAAGTTTTTTCCGCCACCTTTTGGCTTTTGCCCTTTCAGGGCGAGAGTTATTGGGAGCGATTTTTCACAGGGCGTTGCCCTGTGCTATGGGCTTTTTGCCCCGTTGGGGCGTAAAAAAATTCGCCGCAACGTAAGACAACCAACTCCGTTTGTCGAATAGTTATTAAGGTAAGTGAAGTTGGGCGTACATCGCGAATTGGTAAAGCGTGAGTTAGTCGGGGATCAATATCGGTAACAAAATTATGGTGATGGTGATGGTAATGGTGATGGCGAATGGGAATTTTAAAGTACGAAAAGTATAACACGGAAACATTGATAAATCGTAACTTTTTTTCAGTCACACAGCCTTAATATTTTTTTGTCGATTGTTGCGATGTATTCTGATTCTTTTTGCTGCATGATTTTTTTTGATTTTGGCGTGGTGTCGTCGTAGCCTACAAGATGCAGCACCCCATGAACCACATACAAAAAAAGCTCCTCCAACACCCCACAACCATACTCCACTGAACCCAACTCCGCAACATCCACACAAACATACACATCACCATCAAGATACCAACCAACACCAATTCTATTTAACGTTGCGCAAACTTTTTTCTGTTTGGACGGCGAGTTGATCTCCTTATATTCAAGACGAAAACTGATCACGTCAGTTGTATAATCATGCCCGAGAAAACGATTGTTGTATTGTTGCATTGTCGGGCTATCGACCAACACAATATTCACACGACCCGCACCAATTCCGGCATCCGCCAGAATCCGTTTGCAGACAAGTTTCATCGCTGACTCTATCTTTTTTTTCGCATTTTTATCGGCAATTTTGATCAATTGTTGATTGTCAAAAATATCGACAGTTAGCGGAGCAGTTTCGGTCATTTTAACAACATTTCATTTACGGTTTGTCCCGCCGGAATCATCGGCAACACATGCTCGTTGTACGGAATCGCAACATCCAACAAGAACGGTTTTGGACTCTTGATCATTGTTTGAATCGCATCTTGCAACTCCGATTTTTCTGTAACAGCCATCGCGTCCCACTCGTATCCTTCGGCAATTTTGATGTAATTCGGATAACGTTTTTTTGGCGAAATTCCGTTTCCTTTGCCTGTATTTTCGGGATCATTTATGTTGCCCAAATAGGTGTTTGCGCGGTTTGCGTTGTGGAATCTGTCTTCCCATTGTACGACCATTCCCAGATGTTGGTTGTTCATTAGCATGACTTTTACGGGTATATTTTCGCACGCGCAAGTCGCCATCTCCTGAATGTTCATTTGAAAACTTCCGTCTCCGTCAATCGCAACAACTAACCTATCAGGAAACGCCGCTTTTGCACCAATCGCAGCAGGCAACCCAAACCCCATCGTCCCAAGTCCACAACTCGAAATCCATGTTCGCGGTTTATTGAATCTGTAATATTGTGTCGTCCACATTTGATGTTGTCCGACACCGGTTGTAATTATCGTTTCAATATCTTTCGTTGCCCGCCATAAACTTTCGATGGCAAATTGCGGCATGATATATTTTGATTCGCGGTCAAAATTTAATGGCAATTGCTCCTTCCACTCGTTGATTTTTTTCTGCCAATTTGTGATATTTGAGTCATACTTCTTTCCCAAAGAACCCGCCAACTTGCCGACAATTCCACTCAACACAGACTTGACATCATCAACCAAAAATAAATCCGCGCGTTTGACTTTGTTTATTTCCGATTGATCAATATCAACATGCGCAATCACAGCATTCGGCGCAAATCCCGACGGCAACCCCGTCACTCTGTCATCAAAACGAACTCCCAACGCCAACAACAAATCACTCTCAAACACGGCATGATTCGCATAAGCCGTACCGTGCATTCCAATCATCCCAAGCGAAAGCTCGTGATCACGCGGAAACGCCGAAAGACCCATCATCGTCGTCGCAACCGGCAACCGCATCAACTCCGCAAAACGCAATAACTCCAACTCAGCATTCGCAGAAATTATACCGCCGCCAGCATAAATCACCGGACGCTTCGACTCCGCAAGACGCTGAATTAACGTTTCAAAAAATACATCACGCTTGTTTTGCAAATCAATCGAAGACGTAACCGGCGGAATATATCCGGGCAAATTCATCGGAGGATCAAAATCAGGAACACAAAATTGACATTGAATATTTTTCGGAATGTCAATCAACACCGGACCCGGTCGCCCCGTCTGAGCAACATACATTGCCTCTTTGACAAATCGGGTTATGTCTTTAACATTCGTCACGAGGTAATGATGTTTTGCAATCGTCCGGCAAACTTCAACCATTGGCGTTTCCTGAAACGCGTCGCTTCCAATTGAGTCTGTTCCAACTTGACCTGTTATTGCGAGGATTGGAATGCTATCGAGTTTTGCGTCGGCGATGATTGTTACGAGGTTTGTTGCGCCGGGTCCGCTTGTTGCGGTGCAAACGCCGACTTTACCGGTAGCGCGGGCGTAGCCGTGAGCGGCGAATCCGCCGCCTTGTTCGTTGCGGGGCAAAATTACGCGAAGCCGATCCCGATAGCGGGTCATTGATTGATGCAAAGGAATACAACAACCGCCCGGATACGAAAAAATCGTATCAACTCCGGCATAAATTAACGATTGAATCAAAATATCCGCACCATTCAACTCCAATAATTCCGCATCTTTCTTCGTCTGTTTTTTTGTATTTATTTTTTTCTGTTCCATTTTTTGATTTATGTTTTGGCAATAATTAAATTGACAATAATTAAAAAAGTCGGATCGCCTCGTTGGTAATTTGCCAACTTGACGATCCGAACTTATCGTTATAGCAAAATTATTTTTTTATTCTTCCGATTGTTTTTTTGATTCTTTCAGTTGACGAATTTTTCGTTCGACATCTTTGACGTTGCGGATATTAAAAAATCCTGTTGTTGCGATGAATTCTTCCATTTGTTTTGGGACATTTGCCGAAATCGAACCAAAATAAATATCACCGGTTCCGTTGGCTTTTTGTTTTCGGTGCAAGTTGTTCAAATCTTCGGGTTCAAAACTCATGATATTGAACGAAAAAAATCCGCGTTCGAAAATAATAGCACGGTGATTGGTAATAGCGTAAACCGTTTGCCGCATACTTCGTCGAAACCAAAACGGTGAAGAAAGCAGGGCTAAACCAATTAACACAAACGGTAAACCAAAAAGTGGGAACAATAAATTGGGACCAAATTCAGGAATTTTGAATCCCGACGCACCACATATCCAGAAAATAGCAAATGCTGTCCAAGGAATTGCAAACAAAAATTGCGGCAACGACTTCTTCGAAAATAAACACGGAATCGGTTGACCGATCCATTCTATTGTTTCATCGTCGTCCAATTCGTTGTTGACTAATATTTGCAATTTATCTGAAATTGATAATTCGCTATCATTGAAACCGGTTGAATAATTGTCTGAAAAAAATGGCATGATATAGTGTTCTGTAAAATGATAGGTTTTTGTGAAAGGCTCTTTTATCGTTTATTGTTGACATACAAAAGCGTGTTACGATAAATTATTGCCCTGCGTCGCATAAAAAAACAATCAACATTACTCAAACCAGTTGCGGTTTAGTTTTACAAAAGCTCTTTTATTATTTTATGTTAGTGTACCAATAAAAAAATATGAAAGAGCCTTTTTTTATTTTGAATTTTCGGTTTGGTTGATGTTCATTATATCCATTTGTCGTCTTACTGATTCTTCGTGTATTTGTTTCATTATTTCTTTTATGAAGTCTGGGTTGAGTTTCATTGATTTTGCCATTTCTGATTTTTGTTCGATGATTTGACCGTATCTTGTTGTTTGTAGTACGGGCATATTGTTTGCTTTTTTGTAGCGTCCGATTTCTTCTGCGACTTGCATTCGGCTTGCAAGCAAAGACAACAATTGATCATCAATACCATCTATTTTATTCCGCAAATCTGCGAGGTCTTCGGACGGGTGATCTGTATCTCTTATGATGAGAGTGTCGAGTAGTTGTTTGAGTTGTTTTGGAGTGATTTGTTGTTTTGCGTCGCTCCATGCTTTGTCCGGCGAGCAATGAACTTCGATCAACAATCCGTCAAATTTTAAGTCCATTGCTTGTTGGGCAAGTGAATGAATCAACTCGCGGTTTCCGGCGATGTGGCTTGGGTCGCAAAGAATCGGTAAATTTGGGATTCGCCGCCGCAACTCAATCGGTATCTGCCAATGCGGAGTGTTTCGGTAGCCTTTGTTCTCGTAAGAACTGAATCCGCGATGCACCGCGCCAATCCGCCGAATCCCCGCACGATATATGCGTTCAATTGCCCCTATCCATAACTCAAGATCAGGATTAACAGGATTCTTGATCAACACCGGCACATCCATCCCGCTAAGCGAATCGGCAATCTCTTGCACTGCGAATGGATTGACCACAGTCCGCGCTCCCATCCAAAGAATATCAATACCAGCCTTCAACGCATCAAAAACATGATTACGGGTTGCGACTTCGATTGTCGTGTACATGCCGGTCTCGCGCTTCACTCGCTTCAACCAACCCAACCCCTCCGAACCAATCCCCTCAAACCCGCCCGGCTTAGTACGAGGCTTCCAAATTCCGGCACGAAAAATTCGCACTCCAACAGACGCAAGCTCAACCGCTGTCGAAACCACTTGCTCCTCCGTCTCCGCACTACAAGGTCCGGCTATCATAAGCGGACAAACCGGATCAATTCCCGGCAACACTATCGATTCAAGTTGTAATTCCATTTCTATATCCTGTCCCAAATAGGTAAATTTCTATTTGTAAATTTATGCACGTCAGTTCAATTCGTCAAGTAAATTTTTCTTGAAAACATTTCTCAAAAAAACATCAGCACCCTCCGAACAATAAAATTCAGATTCTCAAAAAATTTGAGAGGCAGCATTGTACTGAAAAATTTACGCCAAACAATCCTGTACCCAATCCGCCGGAACGAAAACACACACGACACATCAATCCACTGTACCACACAAGTTTACCGCGTAGCGGAAACGGACTGGAACGCGGGCGTCCCGCCTTGTTATACCACACATCTTTTCTGGAAAACCAGGTAGGATAAATAGGTAGGCAAATCCAAAAGTTAAAATGGATAAATTTGGTGAGAGGATTTTTTTCATAAAATTGATCAAAATGTTTGAATTGCAATTGACAAACAATTTTTTGCGATGCCCTCTATTTTATGACAATTATCTGCGAGACGTGAGTCAAGATCAAATTGACCATTTTTCGAGATTTTTATGAATTTTTTTTGCAAAATCGCACAAAATCGCCTACCTATTTTTTTCATTTTACTATATTTGTCAAAAAGATGTGTGGTATAACAAGGGCAAGCCACCTTCGTTAACGGTTGTTTGTTTTGTTTGAAAATTAGGTGGAAATGAGGTTTTGGCGTGTTGGTGAACCGAAGTTTTTTTCCGCCCCCTTTTGGCTTTTGCCCTTTCAGGGCGAAAGTTATTGGGGGCGATTTTCACAGGGCGTTGCCCTGTGCTATGGGCTTTTTGCCCCGTTGGGGCGTAAAAACGAGTCAATTTATTTGATTGGTAATTTGATGATGAATTTTGTGCTATTGTTTTTGTTATTTTTTGGTGGTGGTTCTGGTTTTATTGAGCCGTTTAGTTGTTGGATGATTCGCCATGCTTTTGGGAGTCCGAATCCTAGTCCGCGTCCGGCTTGCCGCCCTGAAAAATATGGACAAAATATCAATCGACGTACATCAGAAGAAATACCTATTCCATTGTCCAAAACAGATATTTCAAACTCGTTTTCATTGGCAATTTGACTCAACCTAATTATGATTTGACCCTTTGTCGTTTGGTCAACGGATGCGTTTTGCGGGAGTTTATCATCGTGATTTTGATCGATATATTTTGCGGCTATTGATTCGCGGGCGTTGTTGCAAAGAGCCGCGATTACGATGTGCAATTGTACTTTGTCCGTATTGACAATTAACGATTCAATCTCCGTCTCCAATCGTATCTCAAAATTCGATTCGACAATTTTTGACATCTGCTCACTGACAATTTTGCGCAACTCCTCAACAACATCAAATTGAGTCATAAACGGTTTCGGCGGACGTGCAAAATATCTTATGTCCGCAATCATCTCATACGCTCGTTTGACTTGTGCGATAATTACGCTTAATTGGCGTTGATGTTCCGTGTTCTCGATTTCACGCAACAAAAGTTGCGCCCGACCGCTAATTATTGCCAATGGATTATTTATCTCATGCCCCGCGCCCGCCGCAAACTCCGCCAACGCCTCCAGCTTCTGCCGCTCAAGCTCCGCATCAAACTGCTCACGTAACTCCAAAACAGAACCACTACCCGACAACAAATCAGAAAAAAAACTATCATCAACCCCACCACAAACCTCACCAACTCCAACCAAAACATCAACAACTTTTTCCGGTTGTGATTTAGTTTTTGGTGTGTATTTTGTTTTGGTCGGTTTTGCGGGCGTTGTGGATTTTGTTTTTTTAGCGGGGGATTTGTTGGGGGGGGTTTTGGATAGTTTTAGTTCCATTATAATTCTCCGCCTCGTTGCTTTTGGTCGAGGGCATGTTCAAATTATTCAAATCAACGCGTCATTAGTGTAGTGGTAACACGATAGCTTCCCAAGCTGTAGTTGAGGGTTCGATTCCCTTATGACGCTCTCAAATACGACAACTTCTAACTAATCTATCTTTAACGCGAAAAAGCGATTTTTAAGACAATGTTTATTAAAATTTAGCGTGTTTTGTATTTTCGCGTGTTTCGCGTTGAAGATAGTTTTTAGAAGTTACATTTTATCTATTTCGTCTATTTCGTATCTCGAAAAAATTTGTTTCGGTTTTATCTTTTGGTGCGACGGAGGATTTTTTCTTTTTGGTGTTTTTGCGATTTTTTGGCGGATGTCTTACTTGCATATTAGGTAAATTCGGAAAAATCATCGCGCGAAAAAATATTTTCTTGACATTTTCGCTACTTTTGGCATTTTTTTTCAAAATTGCTCTGGATATAAACCCGATCCATTTTGTATCATTCCCAAAATATTTTGTGGTTGAGATTTTTTGGGTTGTTGGTTTGGTTGGTCGGTTGGTTTGGATGATTTGTTTGTGAAACGTGATGGATCGATGTTTCACGTTTTTTGAGTTACTTGCGGTTGAGATGTTCGCCAATGTTCCCGTGTTTTCGTTCGTGGGCTAGGCGGAGTTTAATTTATATTTGTAGCTTTTTACGCATTGTGATCAACGAATTTTATAGTACGTTGTGTGTTTAATTACGCTACGTATCGTCAGACAAAATTAGGGGAGTATATTTGTGAAAAAACTGAAGGCATTGAAAATTTTTGGTATTGTTATCGTTGTCTGTTTTGCGTTTTTTGGGGTGTATAAGTTGTTCAAACCGGCACCTGTTATTGATATTCCGCAGGGTGACGTTGAGTATTTGCGTAATCTTGGGCTTGGCGTGGCGTTGGATGGCAAGGCAACGGATACCGGAGTTTCGCCGTTGTTTGGGGCTGTTGAGGGAATTTTGCCGCTTGATTCGACCGGCGGCAACCACTCCCAAATTCCTCCCGTAAATTTCGGCAACGACTCCGCGCCGCCGTTCGACTCCGGCGCAAACCAAGCACCGCCATTCATCCAACAATCGGCAACAAACGCAAACACAAACGCAAACGCGAACAACAACGCAAACGATAGCACCGGCAATGCGCCGCTTTGGAATCCAACCCCAAACGTAGTACCGCCGCTCTTCTCTAATACTCCGCCTGCCGCTTTGCAAAATCCAGTACAAGATTCAGCGCAAAATGTTTTGCAAAATTCAGCCGACAATATCTTGCCGAACACGGATCCGGCGATTCCGCCAAGTACGTCAACTTCGTCTTTACCAAGTGTACCGTTGACGAGTGTTCCAAATTCCGGCGTGTCTTCGTCGGGTGAGTTGCTGTCAAGCACTCCGCCGTCGTATCATTTGGCTTCGGCTGATTCGTCGCCGCATTTGCCGAGTTCGTCAAACGTACCGCCGCCGCAACCCGCGCCGTCTTTGCCCAATGAACCAGCGGCGAAAGTTGCTACATCAAGTTCGCAATACGGCTCGCAATATCACGCCCCGCCAATCGCCATACCAGCACAACTCCTGACAAACAACAACCAAAACCAAGCAGAACAAAAACAAGCTGATAACACTCCCAAAATTCCAACCACACCGCCAAGTCCGAATATCACCGAAAACAATACACCAATCCAACCAACAGAATTTCCTTTCGGAACATCTGCACCCGCCAACCCTGTCAATCCCGTCAACCCCGCCAATCAAGGAACATTGAACACAAACAAAGACGAAATTTGGAATCGATCAACACAAACTCCAGACCAACTAAATCAACCAAATCAACCAACTCCGTTTTTGTCATTGCCGTCAACACCGCCGTCTTCAATGTCGGCAGTAGTTGCCCCGCCAGCTCAAAACGTAAATTCACAATCTCTCCCGACCGGAACAGAACTTGATGGTCAAGCAAACAGCAATCCATCCCAAACAAATAGTGTCGGTCAAATAAATATTGCCGGCAATAATTCCGGTGCTGTTTTGCAATCGCCGCCGAATAATTCGAATAATGTTGCGCCATCGATTGCGTCATACGTTGCGCCGCCGGTTGTGCGGTCAGAAGTGCCGCATGTTCATGGGCAAAATTTCGCTTCAAATGTTGCCGGATACGATCCGCATGTTTTGGTAACAAATAATCAGCAAGAAAAGTTTGCGCCGAATTTGTTCACACCGACTTCTTTGACAAACCAACAATTGTCATCATCGGCATCTGCGTTATCGGCACCGGCGTTATCGGCACCGGCATCGTCGAATCCGCCGCAGAATTATTTGTCTAATTCGTCAAATACATTGCCAACAGCTACATCAACTACATCGTCAACAACAGCATCGACAACAACACAATCATCGACAACAACGCCGCCGTCAATACCGCAATCGCAACCGCCGTTGTCAACACCGCCGATAGCATTGTATCCAAGTGATCCGGATTATTATTCGTCGGCTGTTCCGATTTCTGTTAGGTCGGCTGGTGCGGTTGAAGCGGTTACGGTTGTGCGTGACGCGCCGCAGAATTTGTCCGATTCGGACGCGGACGTTCGTAAAAACATAACGTTATCGGATCCGTTGTACTCAACATCATCGGCAACAACTTATACCATGCCGACGTATTCGCCTTCGCATTCGCCGCAACAGTTCGGCGATGTTGATAATTTGGACAACAATCAAAATCGGATTAGGTTATTGCCGATTGTTGTCGAACCGCAACCGCTTCCGGCACAGCGCGAGAGTCAATCAACAAGCAACAGATACACAACCAACAATAACAACTCCCAAAATAATAATCCACAACAAACACCAACAAAAGAAAATCAAAGTAACACAAATTCGACAAACGACTCGTCTAATTTGTGGGACGGTTATCTGAAAATGACAAGCAAGAGCAACGAAGCAATCCTTTCACCCGACAAAAATATTACCGACAACATCGCGCCGCGCATTGCGTTTGCGCAAGGCGAATCGAATGTTGGCGATTCGCCGGTTGCGTCCGGTAACCAGACATCCGCAATGCCGCCGCAGAGTCTTTTGAATAACAGCAACTCAGTCAGTTTAGCAAACACACGAAACACTCCGAACACACAAAACGCCCAAAACAATTCAGGCATTTTGAGTATTCCGAACGGTGCTATCACTAACGAAAACCGCGACGGCGTAATTGCGACAACATCCATCAACTACACAATCGCCGGACTAAATCCGAATAATAATTTGATAAAATCCGAGTATTCGGAAAATACAAGAATCAACAGCCGACCGGGCAACGAATTTACCAACGATGGCATCGCAAAGAATCCTGAACGCAATGATAACATTGCGGGTGAAATACCCGCGATTCCGTTTGTTTCGCCGCCGATTGAGCCGCATCCGGTTATGGTTACGACGGATTTGACATCGGAAAATTTACTGCAAAACTATAACTTAAACAATTATCGTAACAATAAATCACAAGCGTCCCAAGTCCGCGAATCGACAACAAACCTCGTGACCGAACAGATACGTCAGTTCAATACCGGCGAACACCACAAAATGCACAACGCCTTCATCCAACTTGCGAAGTTGTACGGTCGATCTGATTTGAGTGATGTTGAGCGTGATTATGTTGCGCCGACGTTGGACAGGTTGGCGTTGGAGTTAATTTATTCGTCGCAGCATCACGTCCTCGAACCGCCGTACCGCGTCAAGGCAGGCGATACCATCGAATCAATAGCAAAACAATTCAACATCTCACCGGAATTACTTTGCAAAATAAACGGATTAAACAGAACCGAACAACTCGCAACAGGAAACGAACTCAAAGTAATTCTAGGTCAATTTGACGCGAAAATTCATACTAAAAGAGGCGAGTTGACGTTGTTGCTGGGCGGACTTTACGCGGGGAGGTTTCCGGTTGTAATCGGTCGCGGAATAGTAAACGTCAAAGGCGAATTTCTCATAAAAAGCAAAGCCATCATAAAATCAACAAAAATTTTAACATTGACCAACGGCATCACATTGACCGGCTTGGACAAACAAATTTCACAAGATTCATTAGGCGTATCGCAAGAAAATATTGAGGAATTATTTGACATTTTGACGGAGAAATCGGTTATCGTGATAACAGATTAGACGGCGGTAATCGTACAATATATTTTTTACACTTGAAATTTCCTCTTTTATAAATTTACAGTGAAAAATTGCTGATTATTTCGGATTTTGTGGGGTAATGTTCTAACGATTTTTTTGATGACAACAGGTGATCGTTTTTTGACTTTCAACAATTGGTGACAATGAACGTAAAGGAAGTGAGCAACCCCGTA
>JAISQS010000677.1 GCA_031274045.1 Planctomycetaceae bacterium
TACAATATCTCAAATTAAACCTACCAAAACAATTTACTAAAAAATAATTTTTAAGCCAATGTAGTGGAAATTCTGATCACCAACATTGGAATTTTAAGCGTCCGAGCTATCTGACTGCGGAACTTGGGCTAATACAAAAGAGCCTCAATTATTTTGATTTCAATTTTATGATCACACCTTTATTTCCTTTTTCGCTGATTGTTATTGTGATGCCCGAAGTCGCGGCATTTTGATAACTTTGCGGAATGTGATAAACATGTTCCGGTTCAGGTATTTCTTTGCCTTGTTCTTGCATCTTTGCTTCTTCTTCCGGTGAAACTTTTGAAATTAGAGTTTCTTTTGAAAGTATTACGTTGTAGTTACCCGGCAAACCGCCTTTGTATCCGAGTGTATTCAAAACGAATGTGCCGTCATTTTGTGTTACGGCGGATGCAACACGATCACTTGTTGAATTCGCTTGCGGAGTGAAGACAATACTTACTCCGCCAATTGGTTTATCATCAAGCAAAACCTTGCCCGAAACCGGAACCAATCCGCTGATCGATGCACGATCACAACCAAACAACAAACACACCACAATACATATTAACAAAATTCTTTTCATATCCTAAATTCTCCTAAAGTTAAAAACTCTTTTATATTTTTTATGTTGATCTTTTCAAACGACATATAAAAGAATCTTACGATAAATTGTTACTCCGCATAGCGGAAAAAACTGATCACGCTATTCAAACCAACTCGCAACCAGTTACCAATTCGATACACAATCTTTGACTCCCATAATAACCGGTTACGTTTTGGTTGGTATGAGTTTTTTGTGAAAAAATTGTTTATGGAATCGTAACGGCAACATCGTCGTTTTTTACACCGAGATTGCCCCAAACACCAAACATGCTTGCGCCGGATAGAGGTTGGGCATATCCGGGTGCGGCGGAATCGTTACAATTGATTGAGTTTGCTATGAAGTGGACGGAGCCATCGCAAAATCCGGCATTAACTCCGCCTGAATGAAAGCTGCTTGCCGTAAACACGCCCCATGAACTGTTTGCAGAATCCGTGCGTGAGCAAGATATTGAGTTCGGCGGCAATACCGTATTGAAACCGGATTGGCAAGGTCTGCCATCGTACCAAAAACTGCCGCGATAGTTTCGGGCGGCAGATGCAACCTGTGATCGGTCACCGGCTTTATAGCCATTCGTTAAACAATGAAGTATTGGATCAACTGTGAGATTACCGGTATTAGCATTATGGATAGCTCCGCTTTTGATTGCGGTTGGTGTTGTCGAGCCGCTTGTTGAGAATGCTTCGGAAATGGCGATGGTATTACTTAATCCGTCGGTAACACTGTTCATACTGAATCCACCTATTGTGGCAGTTACGCGGGCAGTTATTCCGCGTCGAAAGTTATTGCCTCCTTGTGGATTTGCGGCACCTGAATTGTCGTAAATGTGATCGCCCATGCAGTACATGATATTATTCCTTGCGCCGCTTTCGGGGTTATAAATATTGGGTTGCCGACATGCGGGATCAGATGGACAAAGAAGTGCCGATATAGGAGTACACATAATATCATGCTCGGCAGGTGTTGTCGCAACAACTACAAAATGATTTTTCCAAGCCTCATACCGCGCCGCTTGCTCGTAATAAGGCATCAAAATAGCTTGCGGCGAAGTACTATCTACGGCAGTTGCATTAGGTGCCTCGCAATAAGGAAGCACTCCATTGGTGTCGTGAAAATTCTGTATTGCGAGTGCAAATTGCTTCTGATTATTGGAGCATTGGGTTCGTTGAGCCGACGCGCGTGCAGCTTGAACAGCGGGCAAAAAAATTGCGATCAATACACCGATAATCGCTATCACCACAAGAAGCTCAACAAGAGTAAAACCAAAAAACAGAAGATGTTTTTTGGAAGCGTGAGCAGAATTGTAAAATTTATTCTCACAAAAAATTCTACTCTGACTCCGTAGCCCCCCCCCCCCTGCCTATTTTAACATTATGCATTTCGCACTTAAAATTAGCCGAAATTTTGTTAAAAACCGAAACTGAATTTGTGTTTTGCATGATCTTTCTCCCAAATTTTTTGTTGTTACATTTTGAACAAATGTAATAAATGTTAAATAATTTATCTTCATCAAAAAAACCGCGTGCCTCTTTCGGGCAAGACGATCATTTTTTGTAACGATAAATCACTGACCTAAACAAACGAGTCAAATTTGTCACACGGACAAATCGAAACTCATCACAACTAAACTCACCAACACAGTGAATTGACACGCACAGTATTCTAACTCGCAAAAAATGCAAGACATGTTGGGTTAAATTTTAAATATTTTTTGCGCGGAAGTCGCTGAAAGACGGAAGGAGCGGAAATTTTTTAGCAATTCGTATTCCGCGCCTTCCGTATTTCCGCGATTTCCGCATTGAAAAAAACTATTCTTTTTTTACCGCGATGGACATAAAGAGATTCATTTTTAGTTCTGTTTTTTGTGTAATCTTTTCATGTAATCTTTATCGTGTTATCGGAGAATGTCGATTTCGATTGAGGTTTTTTTTCCGTTTCGTTTTTCTAGGACGGCTTCATTTTTATCGTTGATTGAAATAAATTTCGCATCAACTCTAAACAACGCATCAATACTTTGCCAAATACGAAAGCCATCATCCGGATACTCTTTTTCTGCCTTGCGAAC
>JAISQS010000007.1 GCA_031274045.1 Planctomycetaceae bacterium
AAAACTCTTTTATTATTTCATGTTATCTCGCCAACAAAAAAATATAAAAGAGCCTAAAATTAAATACTTTTAAAATCACTTTCGCGAATTTCGTTTTTTAGCGTGTTTCGCGTTAAAAATTTATTCCGTCATGTTTCGTATATTTTGTTTGTTTCGTATTCTCAAGAAGAAAAACTTCTTGAAAGATGTGTGGTATAACGAGGGCGTGATGCCCGCGTTCCAGTCCGTTTACCTAACGTAACGCATCGCGTCTATTGAAAGACCGCTAAATACGCACGACACATAAAAGCCGCGCAATCTGGTATACTCTTCATTCCTTAGATGTTCATTTTAGTTTTTATCTTCAACACGAAAATAAACAGAAGATACAAGACTCATTCTTGCAACAGAAGACGAATATCTTAAAATGCAATAAAATATATTTGATTTTGGTTCTATGTTTTTTCGCGATTGAGTCAATGAAATTTACGTATTGAAATTTTACATACTTTTTGCGGGTGTGTAGTATATATTGTTTGGAGGTGAAGTTTTTATGGTTGATTTGATTAACCGTGATTTTGGTGATTATTTGGTGATGCGTCGTATTGGCAGCGGTGCGATGGCTGAGGTTTATCTTGCGGAGCAGAAGTCGTTGGGGCGGCGGGTTGCGTTGAAGATTCTTAAGCCTGAGCTTGCCGGTGATGAGGTTCATTTGCAGCGGTTTGTTCGCGAGGCGCGGGCAATCGCTCGCATGGTTCATCCTAATCTTGTGCAGATTTATCAAGCGGACTGTTTTGACAATTATTGGTTTATCGCACAAGAATACGTTTCCGGTCAAACTTTGCAAAATCTAATTCAAACCAGCAGCCCTTTGCCCGCAATCCGCATCGCCGAGATTCTTTGGCAAGTCTCGGCGGCATTGTACGTCGCTCAACAAGCAGGAATTGTCCATCGCGATATAAAGCCTGAAAACATTCTTATCGGCGATGACGGCAATGTTAAAATAACCGATTTCGGTTTGGCAAGATTCAATGACACCGGCGCACTTGCGTTGACTCAAATCGGCATGACGCTCGGCACGCCGCTTTACATGAGTCCCGAGCAGACGCAAGGCAAGCCGCTTGATCATCGTAGTGATATTTATTCTCTTGGGATTACGTGTTACCATGCGGCGGCATCGCGACCGCCTTTCACCGGCGACACCGCAATCGCCGTAGCACTACAACACGTAAACTCCGAACCGACTCCGCTAAAAACAATAAGACCAGACCTCCCCGATCTACTTTGCAGAATAATTCACCGGATGATCGAAAAAGATGCCGCAGAAAGATTCCAATCATTCGACGAAATCAGAATTGAGTTACGTACTTTGTACTCGGTTGCGATGTCCGATTATGAAACAGATTTTTTGAGCAGTTCGGATGGTTTGAATTTTGATCCGATTGACAAAAAGGTTCTTGAGCGGGCTGAAAAATTGCAGTCGATATTGAAACAATCCAATGACGCGGACAAAAAAAATATTCACAGATTACGTTATTATCTTGGTGCGTCTCTGTTTTTTGTTGTGTTGATTTTGTCGGCGGTCTGTTTGGGGTATTTGCATGTTACGATGATGCCGAATCCGTTGCATCCGCCGACTTCGGATACTATCAAAAAATTCGATACGGTCGAAGAGCAATGGGTCTATGCGTGTATTCTCAATTCGCCGGAAGCGTGGAATTGTGTGATTGAGTATTTTCCCGATGCCGACTATTTTTGGGGGAGGAAAGCAAAACGGCAATTGATACGATACTACTTTTATTTTGGCGAAAGAGGCGACCCTGAGAGGTTGTTGCCGTTGTTTCAGGAGTTTGCACAATTGAGCGGAGTTGATGGAGAAGATAGGGCGTTGGGGTTGGTCGGACTCGCGTGGTATAACGCGGAAATTGCCGACATAAACGATCAAGAAAAAATCAATACCGCGTCAGATTACTTATTACAATTTTACGAACTCAACTTCAATTGCTCCGACCCGCTGCTAATCCAAATTCTAGACGCAACCAAAAAAAATATACAACAAAAAGCGTCCCACCAAAAAACGCAAACAGATTTTTCCTCTATTTACCAATTTCGGCAAAATTGTTATACTCCGCGACCTTTTTAAGCTTTCAAGCTGTTCGGGAAATTTTTCGTTTGTTCTTTGCGGTTATTTTGTGTTTAGGATTTTTATAATTAGGATTTTTATAAATCGGATATGGATCAGGAATTGTTGTTGGGTTATTTGATGAATGCTTTGGACGCGGAGGAGACGGCGGATATTGAGCGTCGGTTATCGCGGCAGCCGAAGTTGCGAAGTGAGCTTGCAAAATTGCAGAAAATAATATCGCCTCTCGATGTTCTTTTTGCGTCAGCGGATCCGCCGGAAATGTTGGCAAAAAGAACGTGCGATAATATTTGGTCAGCAACACAAAACCAAGAATTTTCAGATAATCTTAAAATTTACTCTATTGCAAACAAAAATTGCAAACAGAATGCCCAAAAAAAATCGATGGATAATTTAACTATCCAATCGCACTTTTTGCCCGCAAATAATGCTGACAATTTGTCTGTTACAAATCTGTCTAAAACAGAATTGCCAGAAACCGAATTGTCCAAAACGAAATCAATCACGACGGAATTGAATAAAACTGAATTGATCGAGACTGATGAAATCGATAATGAAGAGATCGGGACAGAATCACTTGCGGCTAAATTGATCGAGACTGATGAGATCGAGACTGATGAGATCGGGACAGAATTGATCAAGGATGAATTGATCAAGAATGAATTGATCGAAACGAAATTGCCGGAGTCAGAATTGATTGAGTCCAAATTGCCGGAGACGAAATGTGCGGAAGTGGATTTAACGAATTCGGTGTCGTACAAACTTGTGCCGCGTCGTGCGAGTCGTAGGCGGACACATTCAATAAGCGAACCAAAGCAAAAAACCAAAAAAAATCTTTGGCGGCAACTTGCGATTTCGGCTGTAATTGGAATTGTGCTTGCGGTGGTTATTTATCCTTTGATAAATATGGCGGTTGTCCGCATAACGCAGGTAGTCGTTCAAGGCAAAGTCAGGCAACTTGACCAAAGCGTCGAAGTATACGCCCAACTCCAATCAGGCTCACCCGCACAAACCAATCCGAACGAGATCAATTTGGCTCGTTATGGTTGGCAAGAATTTGACCCGTCCGGCGAACGTATTTTTCTAACACCAAACGCCCGACAATTTGCAATAACGGATACGTTGCCCAATAGACACGTCGCCAATCACGCCCTTACAAACACACAACAAAACTCCACTCAACACAAAATCACCCCAGCAAAAATCGGCTCAAATCTCTCAACAAATTACGCGATTGATTATGGCGTTGGCAATGAGTTGCTGCCTGATATTTTTCGCGGACAATCTCCCGCAACAGACAATAATTTGACGAGTCCAAAGTTACCGGAGTTTGAGTTTTTTGATGTTGCCAAGATGGTGCAACAAGAAATGTTTTCCAATTCATCACAACCAATTCTCGTCTTGGACGGTTCGGAAATTAAACCTGCCGTAGGACAAATAATCCTGATTCAAAACGGCAAAATCTTTTTCCGCTCACTACCACAATCAAAATAATAAAAGTTTTTTTTCACAAGAAGAATAAGAGAAGTGAAGGTAATGGAAGAATATTTTTTGAGAATACGAAACAAACAAAATAGACCAAATAAACGAAATTTTGTTATCAGCTCTTTTCGTTTATTTTGTATTTTTCGTTTTGTTTGTATCGCAAAAAAAATAATGTATGAATAGCTTGTATGAAGATAATTGAAATTTGCTGATTATTTCGTTTTTTGTGGTTTTTTTACATCGTGCCTTTTATCAAGCACTGTATCAATACAATGTATCAACGCCCTGAAAGGGCAAAATATCATAGCGTAGGGCAACGCCCTACGATAAT